>NZ_JBEZZW010000049.1:0-53890 GCF_040639415.1 Micromonospora sp. NPDC023888
CAGATTGAAGTGCTGCATCACACCGGGCAGGTCACAGAAACGAACGTCGACGAACTTCACGTCCTCGTTCTTGAGGTATCGCAGCAGTTCCTCGGAGTCGGTAAACACAGGTCTCCCCGAAGGCGTGATCCGATCACGGGCGGACCGACGGCCGGTCCGGTCGGCGCACCCGTGCCTCGACCGTACGACGGCTCGCCGGGCGGCGGCGCCCTTCCGCCGGGTTTCGCCCTCCCGGGGCGGCCGCGACCGGGTGGGCCTTCGCCTCTCCCACGGGGTGCGGTCCGTGCTGGCGAGGCCGGTGCCGGCGGCGGCGAACTGCTGCGTCCGCACGGCCTGACGACCACGCGCCGCCCGGGACGGGACCCGGGCGGCGCGTCTCGGCAGGAGCCGGATGCGGCACTAGTTGCGCGTGCTCCACTGCTGGTTGGCGCCGCCTTGGCAGGCCCAGAGGTGCAGTTGCGTTCCGTTGGCCGTGCCGGAGTTGATGGCGTCGAGGCAGAGCCCCGACTGGGCTGAGGTGATGGTGCCGTTGGAGTTCAGGTTCCACTGCTGGTTGGACTGGCCGTTGCAGTCCCAGATGATGACAGCGGTGCCGTTGCTGGTGCCCGCCCCGCTGGCGTCCAGACACTTGTTGCCGTAGACGGTCAGGGCGCGATTCGAGGTGTGGGTCCAGCGCTGGTTGGTGCGACCGTGACAGTCCCACAGCGCCGGGCGGGCCCCGTTGGTGGTGCTGGATCCGGGGACGTCGATGCAGCGGCCGGACTGGCTACCCACGATCAGCACGTTCTGCTGACCACCCGGCGGCGGGCTCGACGGCGGGGGAGTGGTGGTGGGCGGTGCGCTGGTGGGTGGCACGGTGGACCCGAACTGGCTGAAGAACCCCCACACCTCCTGCTTGACCCAGCTCCGCGCGCCGCTCTCACAGCCCGCACACCCGTCGACCGGCCCTTGCTGATGGCCGCCGTCGAACGCGGCCCAGACCACCGGGTATCCGGGCTGGCACGAGTAGGCGGTGGTGATGTGGGTCAGGCTGCCCGCCCTCGGCTCCGGCGGGGTCTGCGCGGCACAGCCGTTGTTCCGGACGAACCTGTCGCGCAGCGACCGTCCGCTCGCGATGTTGTCGTTGATGCCGTGAATGCCCAGGTACGCCACCGGCTGGGTGCCGCCGCTGCATCCGCTGATCGCCCCGGGAGCGGCGATTGCCGCGACCGCACGGAACACGGTCGGTCGGGAACACGCCAACGAGTAGCTCATCGCGCCGCCGTAGCTGAACCCGACCGAGAAACGTTGGGTGGTGTCGACACAGAGCGCGTTGTCGATCATGCGGATCATGTCGTCGGTGAAGGTCACGTCCTCACCATTGGAGTTGCCCCAGCCGTTGCCGATGCCCTGCGGGGCGACGAAGATCGTCGTGTTGTTCGCCTGCGAGAGCATGCCGTAGTAGGCCCACGGGGCTCCGTCGGTGCCGCCGCTCGCAACCTGACTGGCGGTGCCTCCCAACCAGTGGAACCCGAAGGCCAGCCGGTGGGCATAGGTGTTGTTGTAGTTGTCGGGCAGCCGAAGGATGAAGCTGCGGCTCTTTCCGCTGCTCTGGATGGTGTGGGTGCCGCTGCTCAGTCCAGGTGCCTTGCCGCAGCCGGCGGTGGTGGCCGCGGACGCCGATGCGCCGGTCATGATGACGTACGCCCCGACGGCGACAAGCATCATGGCGGCCATGGCCGCCCCTATCCAGGGGGCGGAGAGTTTACGAAGTGGCACAGTCAAACCTCCTTGGGTATGCGTGGATGGCGAGGTGTGGCGTCCGATTGGCGTCGGCGACGCGCGGATGGGTGGGTGTCCCGTTCCGGTTGCCGAGACATCGGCCAGCAGGGGACGGCGCGTGGCCGGCCGCGGACGTGGACGCGGCGACGCCGTCGTCCGTACGGGCGGGGACGGTCGTCACGGTGGTGCTCGCCCGTCGTCCGGGCCGGACCACTGCGCCTCCTGCCGCGGCCGCGGGGATGATGCTGGCCGCTCGTGCGCGGGTACGACGCTCGAATGCGGAGCCGACCACCGAGCGATTCGATGCCATCGTGATCCTTCCGCAGTCGAGATCCGTTTACCGCGCGGAAATAGATTAGCATCATCGTCTGACGTATGACGTCACAGCATGGCGTGGTGCTGACCGGCAGTCTGGGGCGGTGACGGCGCCGCGTCCCCCAGGGCGGGGCGAACTACGGATGGATCGCCTGGCGGCCCGGGCGGCGGCGGCCTTCTCCTCGACGCTCTGTGCTCGACGGCAGCGGAGTTCGAAGATCAGGACCGTGATGCCCGTCGCGGGCCCGATACCAGCGAGCAGACGGTGTCCGTCCCCTGGAAGGTCAGATCAGGGCCGCGGCGAGAGCGCGGAACGCGTCGGCCGGGAATGTCGTGGCGTCGCCGCCGTTGAGCACCTGGATCGCCACCTCGTCGGCACCGGCCTGGTAGTGCTTCTGCACCCCGGCCGCGACCTGCTCGACGGTGCCCCAGGGGATCAGGGCGTCCACGAGGCGGTCGCTCCCACCTCCGGCGAAGTCCTCGTCGGTCCAGCCGAATCGCCGCAGGTTGTTCGTGTAGTTGGGCAGGGCGAGGTACCGGCTCGTGTACTGCCGGGCGGTGCCGCGGGCGGCGGTGGCGTCGGCTTCGAGGACCACCGCGACCTCGGGGGCGAGCAGGCGGTCCGGTCCGAGCGCGGCCCGCGCCTCGGCGGTGTGTTCGGCAGGGACGAAGTACGGGTGCGCCCCGGCTGCGCGGTCGCGGGAAAGTTCGAGCATTCGTGGGCCGAGTGCGGCCAGGACCCGCCGCTCGGGAGGGAGCCCCGCAGCGTCGAGACCGTCGAGGTAACCCACCATCTTCGAGTACGGCTTGCGGTACGCCGTGCCGCTGCCCTCCAACAGCACGGCATGGCTGGCGCCGAGACCGAGCAGGAACCGGCCGGGATGGGCCCGCTCCGCGTCCAGGGCGAACGCCGCCACCTCCGGGGGCGACGAGTGCCAGATGCTCACGATCCCCGACGCGACTCCGATGCGCGTGGTCCCGTCCAGGATCTCCCGGAAGCGTGGGGCGACGTTCTCCCCGAAACCGCCGGAGAACCAGAGTCGCGCGTAGCCCATCTCCTCCAACTCGGTCGCGGCATCGATGGCCGCGCCCCGACTCTCACTGGCGAGGAAGAACGGTTGCCACACGCTGACGAGTCGTTGTGCCATACCGGGAGACTACGCAACTTCGGCGGGGCGCGACTGCGCGCCGGCCGAGGTTCCGACTCGGACCGGCGCGGCCGTCGAGCCGAGCAGGCCCCACGGCGACATGGTCGAGGGTGTGTCGAGCGCGCCTCGGGGTAGCGGTAGGGAAGCACACAGGAAACCCCCGAGGAGGACCAGATGACTGAGCCCAGGTACGTACCGATTGGACTTGCCGCCCCCGAACGGCTCGTCGACGACGACGGCGCGGTCGCCGACTCCGGCGGGGAGATTGTCGGTGCGGACGACGCGGCGGCCGACGCGGCCCGGACCGGAGCTGACGTGGACCTGTCCCACGCCACCCGCGACGGCGACGGCGTTCCGACAGGTGCCGCGGATGCCGAGGCCGATCGTCACCGCGCCGCCGGCGACGGGTGACCGACGGACGACAGAAAATTCTGCTCCAGTTGGGCCTACCTCAGCTGATCGCCGCGCTGCCGAATCGGGTGCTGCGCCCGATCGGTGGGTTGGGTGTCCCACCAGCGCGGCAGGTCAACGTCCGGCACTTCGGGGCTGGTGAAGTGGAACGGCACGCCGACCTGTCGCGCGACGGCCTGGCCCTGCTCGATCGCCTGTTGCGCCTCCGGCCACGGCGGCACCTGCCCGTTGAACAGGCGGATGTCGCCGCCGTGTCGGAGCAGCGCCAACGGCACCTCATCGAAGCGATCGTGGTCTCGGCCCGGTCGGCTGACGATCGCCAACAGGAGGACGTACCAGCCCTGGGTGTCGCCGTTCCAACAGGCTTCGACTGCGACGATCGGTGCGGTGATGGCGACGGCCTTCGCGATGAGCTGCGCGGTCGTCGGCGGCGGTGTTGCGGGCGGCAGTAGGCCCTGTCGGCCCAGCTCGGCGCGTCGCTCGACCAGCAGATCCTGCGCCTCGTACAGACCGGGTAGCGGTCGTAGTCCGCCTTCACGGCGCAGGAGGGCGACTGCCTGGATCAGTCCGCCCGTGCACAGGAGCTCGTCTATCTGCGTCTGCAATCGCGGCTCTATCGCGTGCCACCAGTCGTCGGGTGTCAGCATCCGGCCATTATGGTTGGGCGGCGTCCATGCCGGCGGACAAGCCGTGGGCCAGCATCCGCCTCCGCCGCGGATCGCGTCCCACGCGGGGTCACCCGCTACGCTTCGCCGATGGCCCGACTGCCAGAGACGTGGTGCGTCCCTGTCGTTCGTGCGGACTTCCGCGACGACGGTGTGTGGGAGCGCCTCAAGGACGAGATCGTCAGCCCCACCGAAGAGGGCTTCCTGGCCCATGTCGAGTTCGTCGAGGACCGTGAGCTGATCGGTCTCAGCGCTACGGCGATCGCGGCCGGCTATCCCCGCGCCTACCCGCGTCATTACCGCCACCCGGTGGTGTTCGTCGTCGACGCCGTCACCGTCTCGCTGCCGGAGCATCCGCTGCTCGTCGTGAACCTGAACGAGGGCGACGAGGCTGGTCCGTTCAGGACAACGCCCCGGCAGGTCCAGGCGATCGAGAACAACCTGTCGATCTCGAATATGGACTTTTTCGAGTTCGCACGGGCGGCCAGCCCGGACGGTGTCTTTCGAGGCTTCTGAGCGCGGTGCCGGGGGGCTGGTGGGCGAGGATCTGGCTGGCGGCTACAGCTCGGAAGCGGTTCGGGTGTCGCTGATCGGGCGGTACTTCGTCAGGACGACCCCGGAGGTGAAGGTTTCGGCCGACACCAACTCCAGACGTACGGGCGGCTGATCCCCGCTGAACAGCGCCTTGCCCTTGCGGAGGAACAGGGGGTGCACCAGGAGATGGATCTCGTCGATGAGGTGGAGGTCAGCCAGTGACCGGATCACGGAGAGACTGCCGTAGACCACGATGTCGCCGCCGGACCCACGCTTGAGCTCGGTGATCGCCTCGGCGTCGAGGTGGGTGAGTCTCCGGGTGTTCTTCCAGGTCGCCGTGTTGCCCGAGGCGGAGACGACTACCTTTTCCAGAGCGTCCAGCCGCTGGGCGTATCCCCGAACGTCGTCCGGTTCGTCGGGATCACCGGCGGCCGACGGCCAGTAACCGGCGAAGTCGGCGTGGGTGATCCGGCCCAACAGCAGACTGCCGGCGGCCTCCACCAGGTCCCGCTCGTAGCGCTGAAGCTGGTCGTCGACCAGCAGCCAGCCCATCTCGTCGTCGGGGCCGGCGACGAATCCGTCGAGGGTGGTCCACATCGACACGACAACCTTGCGCATTCCGTCCTCCGTCATGGTGCGGTCATCCTCGGCGCTGTCCCGATCCGGACTCGTCCCTGGTGCCCGATGGTGGTGGCTGGCGCTCGCCCCGCAGCGCCGCTCGGACTGGTGCCGGAGTCCGGGCCGGGAACCGCTCCTGGAAATCGACGACTCCGACCCAGGTGGGGCGTAGTCCGATCCGGACCATCCGCAGGCCCGGCTTGTCTATCGCTTCCAGGTAGGCCGCTCCCAGCTCGTCGCCCATTCCGGCACGCTGGATGGCGGCGTACTCGGGCAGGACGCCTTCGACCTCCGTCAGGGTGACCGTGCCGCGAAGCATGAGCACCTCCGGAAGCCCGTCCGCGGTGTCGATACAGATCGCCACGTCCGGTCGTGCGCGCAGGTCACCGATCTTGTAGGTGCCGGCGAAGGCGCCGACGACCAGTTCCACGCCGGTCCACAGGAAGTTCACCGGGATCAGCCGTGGCGTCCCGTCTCTGCTGGTCCAGGCGAGTCGTGCCACGGGCGCGGCGAGGAGGCGCTGCGCCACGGCGGTGCCCAACAGCTTCACATCACCTTGCGGCAGGTGCATCGCGTCAGAGGCGGGCAGGCTCATGAAATTCAAGCTAGACGGCCAACTCCTACAAAACAAGTGTCACTCCTGAAATAGGATCCAGGTAGGCTGGAGGTCATGAGCGGCATGCGTAGCTATGGCGATCCATGCGGTGTCGCACGAGGACTGGACGTCATCGGCGAGCGCTGGGCGCTGCTTGTGGTCCGCGATCTCCTGCTCGGGCCCCGGCGATTCAACGATCTGCTCGGCGGTCTGCCGGGCGTGAGCCCGAACGTGCTGAGCCAGCGGCTACGCCAGTTGACCGAGCACGGGGTCGTGCATCGTAGGGATCTGGGGCCGCCGACGCGGGTCCACCTCTATGAGCTGACCGACTGGGGGCGTGCGCTCGAACCCATCCTCCTGCAGTTCGGTCGCTGGGGAAGCCAGTCCCCGCAGTCACCCGACGGTGCACTCGGCGTCGACTCCCTGCTGCTCAGCATCAAGGCGGTCTTCGATCCGGCACGGGCCGCCGACCTGCGCGGCGTCT
The DNA here is from genome assembly GCF_040639415.1 of Micromonospora sp. NPDC023888. NCBI lineage: Bacteria > Bacillati > Actinomycetota > Actinomycetes > Micromonosporales > Micromonosporaceae > Micromonospora > Micromonospora sp. NPDC023888. Next base: position 6,532 of record NZ_JBEZZW010000049.1, read on the forward strand.
ACGAGTTCCACATCGACATCGACACGTACGTCGCCGAGGTCGCCGACGGCGCGCTTCAGATCCGCCGCGGCACCGCGCCCGAACCCGATGCGACGCTCACCACCGACATCGGCACCCTTCGGGCCGTCTGTGGACAGCAGATCACCATGGGTGCGGCACTCGACTCGGGCCGGTTGCGCCTGAGCGGTGACACGCACGCCAGGCGGCGCCTCACGACACTGCTCCTTTCGCCCGCATCGCCTGAGGTTTGACGTCAGTCGCGGCTGGTGTTGATCCGCGCGCTGTGTCGGTGCGTCAGGGGTCACGCATCCGCTCTGCGGTCGCGGATGGCCGCCCTGCCCGCGCTGGGGGCCGACGGCTCGGCGGGCTGCACCCTCGGCACCGCGTCTGGTCCGAGCATCGATCGACCGAGAGGGTGCTCCGCCCGTTTCCGTCCGCGCGAGGCCTACGGCTTTTATTTTTTGTCCCTTCGTGTGCTTGCGGCGACCGCTTCCTGCCGTGCTCACTTCTTGACGGTCGGTGGAGGGTGCCCAATTATGCGAGAGGTCTCAGCCATTTGTCGCCGTCGACACCAGTGCGGCGGCACAGTTCGCAAGCCCTTGCTGGCCCGACTGATTGACATAGGCGGCGATGAACATGGGGATTTCGGGACGGTTACGACCCTTCGCTGATTACCCGGTTGTCCTGGTCGGAGCCGTGCAGAGGGGCCGTGCGGGCCGGGGAGCTGCTCGCCGACTGCCTTGGCGCGGAAGGTGGGCGATTTGGTCGGTTTCCGGGATATCGTTCCACCCTTTGGGTGACCGGTCCGTTTCTGTGGGTTGTGGTGCGATCTCGGGAAAGAGCCGCGCCCCGACCTGCAACTTGCCAAATAGGAGCCGTTCACATCGGTGTCTTTCGACAATTGACGGTGCTCCGGTATAGTGCCTCCAATTCCCCCTGGAGCGTGCCGGAAGGCGTCTGGTCTGCGTGATGAAATCTGGGCTGGAAAGCGCGTCAACAAGCCCGCGCTTCGTCGGGCGGCGGCCACAGTTGGCACGTATCGGAAGAGCCCAGGCCACCGCCCTGAGCCGTGGCTGGCAAATGGTGTGCGAGGTGGTCGGGGAGCCGGGCATCGGCAAGACGCATTTCGTCCGCGAGGCCCTGGAGCGGGCCGTCCCCACCGTGCCCTGGGTCGTCGGGACCTGCTCGCCGGACGAACGAGGAGTCCCCTTCCATGTGTTCCGACACGCCTTCACGGAGGGGCAGTCACCCCGACGCGGGCTGCGTGCCGGACGGTCCACCGGGGAGACCTGGGCGGAGTCCGCCGCCGCGGTGCCGCCAGCGCCAGCGCGGGCCTCGGACGCCCGGCGGTTCCGGACGTACCAGTTGGCCCGCCGGCTGATCGGCCTGGCGGCCCGGGACGGTCTGGTGCTGGTCCTCGACGACCTGCACTGGGCGGACGCCTCCTCCGCCGGGCTGATCGCCCACCTGCTGCGGTATCCGGTGCCCGCCCCGCTGCTGCTCGTGCTCGTCTACCGCCCGCGGCAGATGGCGACCCCGATGCCCTTCGGTCCACCCGATCCCGGCGAACACGCCGATGTGGAGCCGACGGCACACGATCGGATCGAGCTGAAACCCCTGAGCCTCGCCGAGGTCGCGCTGCTGCACCCCTGCGTCGGCCAGGCGGAGGTGCGCGCCCGGTACGACCTGACCGGCGGCAACCCCGGTTACCTGGCGGCGCTCCCGGTCGACCCCACCCCGACGGGCGCCGAGCCGGTCCGTGCGGCACCGGGCGCCCGGCTGTCCGACGCGGCGGTGGCCGAGCTGCGCCGCGAGTGGACCGGCCTGCCCCCCGTCGACCTGGCCTGCCTGCGGGCCGGGGCGATCGTCGACGCGCCCTTCGCCGCGGATCTGCTCGCCGAGGTCGCGCAGGTCCCGGTGGCACTGGCGGTCGAGGCCGGCTGGCGGCTGGCCCGGCTCGACCTGATCCGCCGGGTCCCCGGCACTGGACGGTTCGCCTTCCGGCACCCGGTGCTGCGGATGGCTGTCGCTCAGGACACCGACCCGGCGTGGCAGGTGGAGGCGTGCGCGCGGGCGCTCACCGCGCTCGTCGAGCTGGGCGCGCCAGCCGCGGACCGGGCCCGCTACGCGGAGCGCCTGCTCGCCCTCCCGAGTGGCCGCTGGGCCGACCGCTGCGTCAACGTGCTCTGCCGGGCCGCGCAGGAGGTTCGGCGCGAGACACCGGACCTGGCCATCCGTTGGCTACGGCTGGCGCTGCGTGCGCTGCGCCCGACGGCCGGTCTGACGCAGCGTCGCCACGACGTGTCGCTCGTGCTGGCCCAGATCACCGGGGAGGCGGGTGACCTGGCCGAGAGCAGGGCGCTGCTCCAGGAGATCGTGCCGCTGTTCCCCGCCGACCCGCAGGGACGACGGGCGCAGGCGGTAGCTCTCTGGGCACGCGTGGAACGCCTGCTCGGCAACTACGCCGAAGCGGCGGCGATCAGTCGGCGCGAGTTGGCCGCCCTGCCGGCCGGCGCCGGGCCCACCGGCGGCTACCGACTCGCCACCGAGATCGGCGTCGCCGGCATCCTGGCCGGCCGCCCCGTGGCCGGGCTGCCCGACGTGCTCGGCGGAGATCTCGGCGGCTCCGGCGCGGACCGGGCCGGCCTGCTGGCCGTCCGCGGTCTGGCCGCCGTCCACGACGGCGCGCTCGACGACGCCCGCGGCCTGCTCGACGCCGGCGCCCGGATCGTCGACGCGCTTCCCGACGGGGACCTGCGGGACCACCCCGACTGCCTCACCGCGCTCGGCCTGACCGAGTTGTACCTCGAACGGCAGGCCGACGCGGGACGGCACCTCGACCGAGGGCTGACGTTGGTCCGTGCCTCGCACCGCGACGACGGGCTGTGCCAGTTGCTGCTCGGTCGCAGTCAGGTGGCCTACCACGGCGGCCAGTTGCACACCGCCATCGGAATGGCCACCGAGGCGGGCATCGTCGCCCGGCGCATCGGCAGTCACCACCTGCTGAGCTTCGCGCTGGCGTTCGAGGCGGAGGCGACGGCGTGGCGGGGCGGCCTGCGGGACGACGACCGGGCGGTGGCGTTGGCCCGCAGCGCCGCCGGAATCGCCACCGACCTCGCAAGCTGGTGCGGTCGTACCGCCGCGACGGCTCTGGCGACCGCGGCGCTGCTCTCCGGTGACCCGGCGACCTGTGCCGAGCTGGTGCGGTCGGCCGGCGGCGACAGCCGGCTGAGCCGTCTGCAGAGCACCCTCCGGCCGAGGTGGTTCGAGCTGCTCTGCGCCGCCGCCCTCGCCGCCGGCGAGATAGCCGACGCCGAACGGCAGGCGCGGCTGGCAATGGCCGAGGCGGACCAGGTCGGTCTCCCCGGGCAGCGGGGCTTCGCCGAGTCGGCGTACGGCGAGGTGCTGCTCGCCCGCGGCGAGGCCCCGGCGGCGCTGGCGCACCTGGAAACCGCGGCCGACCTGTTCCGCGCCGGTGGGATGGTGCTCCGGCGCAGCCTGGCGCTTGCCTCCCTGGCTCGGGCGGCCGAAGCCGCGGACCAGACCGTCCTGGCGGCACGGGCCCGCCGCCTGGCGCTGGAACTGGCCGGGTGGTGCGGAACGGAACGGGTGGGCCTGCGACTGGCCCGTCCGGTCGGCCCGCGCGCGGTCGCCGCCCTGACCGACCGGGAGTGGCACATCGCGCGGCTGGCGGCGACCGGGGCCACCAGCCGGCTGATCGGGCGGCAACTGAACATCAGCCCCCGCACCGTGGAGGCGCACCTGACCCGCATCTACCGCAAGGCGGGCGTCGCCTCCCGGTCGGCTCTGGTCGCCTGGGTCGCCCGGCTCGATGACACCGATCGATGACCGCGCCCCGGGCCGGATGACACCGTTTCGTGCAACGTCGACAGGCCGGGCAGCACGAGGCCGCGCCGCCGCCGTCGTGGCCCGACAGCCGCTCACATACTCGACTGCATCGGGCGCGATTCCCGTGCACCGGTGGTGGATGGAGGACGAGATGCTGGGCAGAAGATCCGTCAGGAGCCCGCGTACCCTCACCGCGCCGGTGCCGGTACTGCCGTTCGCCGCCGCCACGGTGGCGCTGCTCGTGCTCACCGCCTGTGGTGGCGAACCGGTGGACGCGGCCACCCCGGCGCCCCAGGATCCGGCGACCTTCGGTCGGGACCGGGCCGCGCTGGTGCTCACCGCCTTCGACCAGGCCGACTCGGCGGCCTCGGTGGCCGGTGACGTCGAGGCGCTGCGGACCCAGGAGGTTCCGCCCTCGTTGGACCTCAGCATCGCCGCGGTACGCCGGGCCGCCTACAACCAACGGACGCAACCGTCCTTCCAGCACATCAATCCGGCCTTCGCGGTGCCGCCCGGCGACCCGACCTGCTTCCTCGCCACCGCCACCCTCCGGCTGACCGGCTCGGAGCTGGCCCCCACCGACGTCAGCCAGTTCGTGCGGGGCGCCGACGGCCAGTGGAAGCTCAGCCACAACGTTCAGGTCACCCAACCGTCGCTTGTGGTCGCCCGGAGCATCGACGGCCGACCGGCCACGGCGGGCGGTGCCGCCCTGGACGAGACCAGCCGCCGGGCCCTCGCCGCCGAGGTGTTCGCCCGCAGCATCGGGTCCACGACGGGCAACCGGTCCCTGATCGCGTCGAGCCCGCTGCTCGACGGCCAGTTCGCCGGTGGTTGGGAGGTCTACGGGCAGCAGCTCGCCGGTGCCGGCGCGGCGGTGCGGCGGACGATGGACCGGGCGGAGTGGTCGGACTGCGCGGTCGCGGTGCCGACCGGCACGCTCACCTTCCTGACGATCCACGCCACCGACACGCTGCGTCCCGCGCCCGGCGGCCCGGCCACCGTCACGATGACGCCGCAGAGCCCGGATCTGATCGCCACCGGTCATCGCACCGCGATCAGCGGAAAGTCGGTCCGGGTCACCCGGGTGGAGACCTTCGTGCTGCTCGTGCCGGCGCAGGCCGCCGGCACGTCGGTGCTGGGGCTCAACGACACCGCGCTGACCGTCACCGCCGGCTGACCACCGAGCGTCCACGACGCCGCCGGCGGCAGAAACCGGTGGCATCACTCGGATCGGACGCCCGGGACCGCGACGATGACAGCAGCCGTGATCGCCGGCGGTCCGACCACCAGGCTCGGGAGGAACCATGTGGCGTCCGCGCTTCCGATCGGACTACGTGCCGGTGCGGCTGCCCGACGGTCCGCTCGTGGTGCTCGGGGAGACCCGCAGCCTGCTCATCGACGACCCGGTCGCCGCGGACCTGGCCGACGAGCTCGACGGTGCCGCGCCGCTGGCCGACGTGGTGGTTCGACTGGCCCTCCGACACCCGGTCGCCGCCGTCGCCGCCGCCCTCGCCCGGCTGCGCGACCACGGTCTGCTGGTGTCCGGTCCGGCGCACACCTCGCCGGCCGAGGCCGCCGGCTGGGACGCCCGGGGTGTCCCGCCCGAGGCCGGCAAGCGGTGGATGAACGGGGGAGCCGTCACCGTCGTGGACCTCGGTGCGCCCCGGGTGGCCGAGACCGCAGACGCGCTGCGCGCCCTCGGGCTCGCCGTGACAGTGGTCGGGCCGGACCCGACGGACCACGACCCGGGGGACGCCCAGGTGCTGGTGCTGCCGTCGTCGATGCTCGACCCCCGGCTGGCGCTGATCAACGACCGTCACCTGGCCACCGGTCGTGGATGGACCCTGGCCCGGCCACACGGCAACGTCGTCTTCCTCGGCCCGCACCTCGTGCCGGGCCGCACCGGCTGCTGGGTCTGCCTGCGGCAACGCTGGCAGGAGAACGAACAGGTGAACGCCTTCCTCGGCGGGCAGGAGCTGGGCGCTCCGCTGCCGCAGCCCGGCCGCGCGATCCTGCCCGGACTGGCCACCATGGCCGCCGGGCTGCTCGCCGCCGAACTCGCCGTGCTGGCCGTCCGGGGCACGTCACCGCGCCTCACCGGCCGGATGGTCGCCCTGGACACCAGGGACCTGAGCACGGACAGCCACCAGCTCGTACGCCAGCCGCAGTGCCCCGCCTGCGGCTACCCGGACCTGGTCGGCAAGGCCGAGCCCCGGATCGACCTGCCCCCCAGCGGTACCCAGCCCAGTCGGGGCGGGGACTCCCGCACCCGGGAAACCGCCGAGGTGTACGCCTCGCTCGCCCACCACGTCAGCCGGTATCTGGGCGTGGTGAGCCGGCTGACCCCGCTGGAGGCGACCGACAACGGCGTCACCCACACCTACTCGGCCGGGCACAACTTCGCCCAGCCCCGCCAGCTCGCCGCTCTGCGCCGCAATCTGCGCGGGCAGAGCGGCGGCAAGGGTCGGACCGACCTGCAGGCCCGGATGAGCGCGGTTGGGGAGGCGGTGGAGCGCTACTGCGGGGTGTGGCGCGGCGACCGCCCGGTGCACCGGGCCAGTTACCGGCAGCTCGGCCCGGACCGGGCTGTGCACCTGCGGGAGTTGCTGCTGTTCTCGGAGCGCCAGTACGCCGACCGGGACCGGCTCAACCGCGACCTGGGCCACCTGCACCGCATTCCCCGCCCGCTGCCCGACGAGCTGGAGCTGGACTGGACCACGGGCTGGTCGCTGACCCGGCAGACACCGCGAGAGCTGCCCGCCGCGCACTGCTGGTACGGGCACCCGGAGCTGACCGGGCTGGGCGTCTGCTCGGCCGACTCGAACGGCTGCGCGGCCGGCGGCACCCGGTCCGAGGCGATCGTGCAGGGCTTCTGCGAACTCGTGGAGCGGGACAGCGTCGCGCTGTGGTGGTACCACCGCTCCCGGATGCCCGGGGTGGACCTCGCCTCGTTCGCCGACCCGTGGACCGCCGCCTGCGTCGACCACCACGCCACCGCCCTCGGCCGCGAGCTGTGGGCCCTCGACCTGACCGCCGACCTCGGTGTACCCACCTTCGCCGCAGTGTCCCGGCGGGTCGGTGCGGGGCCGGAGGACGTGCTGGTCGGCTTCGGCGCGCACCTGGACGCGCCTGTCGCGCTGACCCGGGCGCTCACCGAGGTGAACCAGTTCCTGCCCGCCGTCGCCGGACCGGCCGCCGCCGGCAACCGGTACGGCGTCGACGACCCGGACACCGCGCGCTGGTTCGGCACCGTGCGGGTGGCCGACCAGCCCTGGCTGGCCCCCGATCCCACCCGGGCGCCGCGCACCGCGGCGGACCACCCGGCGCTCACCACCGGCGACGTCGGGGACGACGTGCGGCGGTGCGTACGCCGGGCGGAGCGGGCCGGCCTGGAGGTGATCGTCGTCGACCAGTCCCGTCCGGACGTCGACCTGGCGGTGGTGAAGGTCGTCGTTCCGGGCCTGCGGCACTTCTGGCGGCGGCTCGGGCCCGGCCGACTGTGGGACGTGCCGGCCCGCCTCGGCCGGGGCCCGCTGGCCGTCGACGAGACGTCGGCCAACCCGCTGAACGTCTTCTTCTAGCCGGCGGTCCCGGGCCTACCGGGACCGTGGGAAGGATGTGCGGATGACCACCGTGGTGGACCCGGTCGGTGGGCGGTCGTCGTGAGCGGCTCCGTCGGCGGTCCGCCGGTGCAGGAGTCGTACCGGCTGCGCCGGGACGCGGAGCTGCGACTCGGTGAGGACGGCTCGCTGACCCTGCGGCAGACCCGATTCCAGCTCACCCTGGAACAACCCGGTATGGGTCGGCGGGCCCTGCTGCTGCGGCTCGCCGCCGACTGGGTGAACGACGTCGAGGTGGGCCGGCTGATCAGCGGGCTGGAGGGGGAGAACCGGGTGCTGCCCGCGCAGTTGCTGCTGCGCCGGCTGCTCGCCCACTCCTGGCTGGAGCGCCGCTTGCAGGTCGACGATCGCGCGCTGCTCGACCTGGTGCCCACCGGCCTGGGCCGGGGCAGTCTGCCGGAGAGTCGCCTGCACACCCCCGGGGTCCGCTACCGGCTCTCCCGCTTCGCCACCCTCCAGCACGAACAGGGCATGCTGATGGCCGCATCGCCGCTGAGCACCGTCGCGGTCGGCTGCGCCGACGCCGCCATCGGCGCGGTGCTGGCCGCCGCCGCGCCGGGCGTCGGACCCGACACGGTGGCCCGCACGCTCGGCGTGCCGCCGGCAGCCGCCGGCCGGGTGCTCGACGAGTTGGCCACCGCCCGGATCCTGGTCACCGACGCCGAGTTCACGGCGGAGTGCGACGACGCGCCGCTTGCCTACTGGTCGCCTGAGGAGTTGCGGCTGCACCACCGCTCCCGGGCCGGCCGACACGCGCTGCCGGTGGGTGGCACCTACCGGATGCGCGAACGCTTCGCGCCGCAACCGCTGCGCCGCCCGTACGACGGGGGGCGGGCGGTCGAGTTGCCGCTGCCGGACCTCGCGACCATCGCCAAGGCGGACCCCGCGTTCAGTCAGGTCGTCACGGACCGCCGCAGCGTGCGCGACCACGACGATGCGGCACCGCTGTCCCTGGAACGGCTTGCGGAATTCCTGCACCGGTCGCAGCACACGAGCGCCGTCGGCGAGGCCGGCGGGCAGGAGGTCGGCCACCGGCCCTACCCGGGCGGCGGCGGAGTCTACGAGCTGGAGATCTACCCACTTGTCGCGCGCTGCGCCGGGCTCGACCCGGGGCTCTACCACTACGACGCGGTCGGGCACCGGCTGGAGCCGGTCGCCGGGTGGGGACCGGCCGCGGACCGGCTGCTGACGTACGCCCGCGCGGCCGGCGCCCTGCCCCGGCCGCCGCAGACGGTCCTGGTGGTCACCGCCCGGGTCCAACGGCTGATGTGGAAGTACGAAGGGATGAGCTACGCCATGATTCTCAAGGACGCGGGTGTGCTGACCCAGCAGATGTATCTCGTCGCCACCGCCATGGGGTTGGCGCCGTGCGCCCTCGGCGCCGGAGACTCCCAGGCCTTCGCCGAGTTGTCCGGGCTCGACCCGCTTGTCGAGCCGAGTGTGGCCGACTTCCTGCTGGGTTCGCGCCGCCTCGGCGGCCCGCCGGCGGCGGGGGGCCGGCCATGAAGTTCCGGCGGCAGGCGCTGCGCCAGTTGGAGGCGCCCGAACAACTGGACCGGGCGGTCCGGCTGACCACGGTGCCGAACTGGCTGGCCACCACCGCGCTTGTCATCGTCGTGGTCGCGGCGGGTGTCTGGTCGGTGCGCACGGTGGTGCCCCGGACCGTCGAGGCGGCCGGGGTGCTGATCCACTCGAACGGGATCTCGGCCCTCGACGCGCTCGACAGCGGTCAGGTCACGAAGGTGTGGGCGGCACCGCACCAGCGGGTGCCGAAGGGCACCCCCCTCTACAGCCTGCGCACGGCGGACGGCAAGGTGCGGGTGGAGACCGCGCCGGGTGACGCGTACGTCGTGGCCTGGCTGGTGTCCGAGGGTGAGATCGTCGCACCGGGCACGCATCTGGCCGACCTGGAACGGCTCGACACCGCCGGGGACGCGTTGCAGGCCGTCGTGTACGCCCCGGCCGTCGCCGCGCCGCTGCTGCAACCCGGGGTGTCCGTCGAGGTGGCCGCCGCGGCCGCGCCGCGCAACGTGTTCGGCACCCTGGCCGGCCAGGTGACCACTGTCGGCGCGTTCCCGGAGACGGAGGCCTCGCTGCGCGCCTTTTTGGGCACCGGGCCGGACGTCCGGCGGCTGCTCGCCCGCGGCAGCGTGGTCCGGGTGACGGTGGCCCTGGCACCCGACCCGGCGGCCCCGGGCGGCCTGCGCTGGACGAAGTCACCGCCGCCGTTCCAGCTCAACTCGGCAAGTGAGGTCACCGCCTGGTTCACAGTGGACCGGGAACACCCGATCGACTGGTTGCTGCGTCGATGAGCGCGCCCACGACCGCGGCCAGCGGCACGCCGCAACTGCCCAGGATCCGCCGACGACGGGTCCGCACGCCCACGCTGATCCAGATGGAGGCGGTGGAGTGCGGTGCCGCAGCGCTGGGAATCCTGCTCGCGCACCACGGCCGGCACGTGCCCCTGGAGGAGTTGCGCCGGGTGTGCGGGGTGAGCCGGGACGGCTCCACCGCGGCCACCGTGCTCAAGGGCGCCCGCCGCTACGGCATGGTCGCCAAGGGTTTCCAGATGGACCTGGCCGGTTTGTCCACCGTGGCGCTGCCGGCGGTGCTGTTCTGGCGGTTCGAGCACTTCGTGGTGCTGGAGGGGCTCGGCCGCAAGGTCTTCATCAACGACCCGGCCACCGGCCCCCGCGCGGTGAGCTGGGAGGAGTTCGACGGCGCCTTCACCGGCATCGTGCTCACCATGGAGCCCGGCCCGGAGTTCCGGCCCGGCGGCACCCGCTACCGGCTGGTGCGGGCGCTGGCCGAGCGGTGGCGCGGCCCCGGCTCGGCGATCGCGCAGATGCTGCTGCTCGGCCTGCTGATCGCCGTGGTCGGTCTGACCATCCCGGTGATGGCCAAGGTCTTCGTCGACCGGGTGCTGTTGCAGGAGGACCGGTCCGCGTTCGCCGGCCTGGTGGCGGCGGTGGCGGTGGCCACGGTGCTGACCTTCCTGGCCAGCCTGCTCCAGCAACGCCTGACCGTACGCGCGGAGACGGCGCTCGCCCTCGCCAGCGCGGCCCGGTTCTTCCGACATCTGCTGCGGCTGCCGCCGGCGTTCTTCGACCAGCGGCAGGCCGCCGACCTCAGCCAACGGGTCCGCGGCAACGAGGTGGTCGCCGAGGTGCTGACCCGCCGGACGGCCACCACAGTGGTGGACACCGGTCTGGTGCTGGCGTACGGGGCACTGCTCTGCCAGTACGACCTGCTGCTCGGACTGTGCGCGGTGGTCCTCGCCGGGCTGAACGTCAGCGTGCTCCGCTATGTCGCCTCGACCCGGTCGACAGCCGTCGCCGGCCTGCAGGCGGACCGCAGCAAGCTGGTGACCACTGTCTACACCACTGTTCAGATGATCGAGACGGTGAAGGCAGGCGGCGAGGAGGAACGGGCCGTGGCCCGGTTCGCGGCCCGCCACGCGACGGTCGCCACCCGTCAGCAGCGGCTCGGGGTGCCCACCGCGGTGCTCTCCGTCCTGCCGGCGTTCCTCGCCTCGGGGACCACAGCGGTGCTGCTCGGGTTGGGCAGCCGGCAGGTCGTGGCGGAGGCGATGAGCGTCGGCGTGCTTGTCGGCATGCAGAGCCTGGCCGCCGCGATGAACCGCCCGTTGGGCAACCTCACGGCGCTGGGCTCCCGGTTGCAGGACATGAGCGCGGACCTCAACCGGCTGCGGGACGTGGAGCGGTACCCACTGCCGTCGGCCCAGGACGGCCCCGCCCGTGCGTTGACACCGATGGAGGGACACCTGCGCATCGAGGAGGTCACCTTCGGCTACAACCCGTTGGGCCGTCCCCTGCTGGAGAACTTCAGCCTGGACCTGCCGCCCGGTGCCCGGGTGGCGCTCGTCGGGCGCTCGGGCAGCGGCAAGTCGACGGTGGGCCGGCTGGTCGCCGGGCTCTACCGGCCCTGGACCGGTCGGGTCACGGTGGACGGCCTGGAGCGGTCGGCGGCCGACGACGGCCTGTGGGCGACCACCGTCGCCATGGTGGACCAGGACCAACGGCTGTTCGAGGGGACGGTCCGGGACAACGTCACCATGTGGGACCTCACTGTCGCCGACGAGGACGTCGTCACCGCGCTCACCGACGCGTGCCTCTACGACGAGGTCGCGGCCCGTCCGGGTGGCCTGGGCAGCCCGGTGCGGGAGAACGCCCGCAACTTCTCCGGCGGGCAGCGGCAGCGGCTGGAGATCGCCCGGGCGCTCGTGCGCAACCCGCGGGTGCTGGTGCTGGACGAGGCCACAAGCGCACTGGACGCCGAGACCGAACGCCGGATCGACATGCACCTGCGCCGCCGGGGGGCGACCTGCCTGATCGTGGCCCACCGGCTGTCCACGGTCCGCGACTGCGACCTGATCGTCGTGTTGGACGGCGGTCGGGAGGTCGAGCGCGGCACCCACGAGCAGCTCGTCGCCCAGGACGGGGCGTACGCGCGCCTGGTCCGGGACCACTGACCACGACGATCCGAGGAGACGCTGATGAGTGGCGCGGTGGAGGATCCCCCGGCCGGCGGCCTGATCGGCTTCTGCGCGGACGGCGTACGCGAGGTCTGTCGCCTGGACGGTCCGGTGGCCGGCTGGCTGGTGACCGGAGGTGAGGCCGACCTGTTCGCGGTGCGCCGGGCCGGGATGAGCCCTTCGCGTCGTCACCATGTGGCCCGGCTTCCCGCCGGTGGGCTGGTGCCGACGTCCACGGCGATCGGTGCGTGGCAGTTGATCCTGGTGCCGCTGCCCGGCACGGAGCTGCGCGGGCTGTCCCGGCGTCACCTGTCGCTGCTGGAGCGGCACGTCCGGCTCGGTCGGGTGGCGGACGAGGGCGCGTCGCCGCGGGCACGGACCGCCGCGACGGAGCTGGTCGCGGCGGTGGACCTGGTGCTGGTCACCATCGCCGACGCGCTGCGCCGGGGGCAGGCGCCCCGGGAGGCGTCCACCCTGTGCGGGCGCGAGATCATCTCGCTGGCGCAGGGAAGCGCCCTCACCTCCACCGGCGGCGCCTGGTGGCTGCGCAGCGCCGGCGGGCAGCTACGCCGCAACGACGGTGGCCCGGCGGAGATGTCGGGGGAGCGGGAGCTGCTGCTGGTCACCGAGCGGGACTGGGTGGTGGCCGAGTCGCCGTGCGCGGTGGAGAGTCACGGAAGCTGGGACCTGCTGGTCAGCGGCCAGCTCCGCTCGGCCGTCGACCAGCACGTGGCCCGACTGTTGCGGATGGTGGAGACCCGGATCGAGGAGGTCGACGCTGCCCTGCTGAGCGCCGTGCGGCGGCGCCGGCAGACCGACGCGGCGGTGCTCGCCGCGGCGGCCCGCCGCTCGATCGGGGTGATCGGCGCGGGCGGCGCGGTTCCGGTCCCGGACACCGAGGCCGGCTTCGACAGGTACGGGCGGGCGGCGTCGGTGCTCCGGGTGGTCACCGAGGGGATGGGCAGTCCGATCAACGAGCCGGCCGACCGCAGCCGCGCGCCGCTCGACGACCGGGCGGCGGTGCACGCGGTGACCCGGGCGTCCAGCCTGTTCCTGCGTGCGGTGCGGTTGCCGGAGCGCTGGTGGCGGCGGGACCTGGGTCCGCTTGTGGGGTGGCGGGCGGGCGACGACCCGGAGCACGCCGTCGCGGTGCCGCTGGTGTTCCGCCGCGGCCGCTACCACCACGTGGACCCGGACACCCGGGCGTACGCTCCGATCGACGCGACGGTGGCCGCGACGTTCGCGGCCGAGGCGACCGAGGTGCAGGCGCCGCTGCCGCCGACCGCCCGGATGCGTCACCTGCTGCGGGCCGGGATGGTCGGTGCGGCCCGGGACGTGCGGGGTCTGCTGTTCGCCGCCGTCTGCGTGGCAGTGCTGGGCCTCGGGGTGCCGCTGGCCACCGGTGAGGTGCTCGGCCAGCTCGCCCGGCAGGGCGAGGTGACCGGCCTGGTCGGCTTCGTCGCGCTGATGCTCAGCGCGGCGGTGGTCGCGGGGCTGGTGGGCGTGGTGCAGAACCTGCGTCTGCTGCGGTTGGACGGGCGGTTGCAGTCCGGCGCGCAGTTGGCGATCTGGGACCGGCTCATGCGGTTGCCGGCCCGGTTCTTCACCGGTCGCAGCAGTGGTGAGATCGCCAACTCGATGTTGGGGATCTCGTTCGTCGGTGAGGCGCTGAGCGCGCTGCTGCCGCAACTCGTCTCGGCGGCCGCGACGGTCGCGGTGACCCTCGGCATGCTTCTGGTGGTCGAGCCCGTGCTCGGGCTCTGGGGAGCGGGGATCGTCGCCGTCACCATGCTGACCTTCGGCGCGTTCGCCGTGCTGATCGTCCGTCAGCAACGATCCGCGCTGCCGGCCGAGCACCGGGCGGCGGCGATGACCAACCAGCTCCTCGGCGGCATCGTGAAGATCAAACTGGCCGCCGCCGAGACCCGGGCCCACGCGCGCTGGTCGGAGGTGGCCGCGGCGGCCCGAGCATCGCTGCAACGGGTCCGGCAGAGTCAGGCCGGCCTGGTCGCCTTCGGCACCGTGCTGCCGGTCGCCGGTCAACTGGTCCTGTTCGCCGTGCTGATGGGGCCGCTCGCCGGCCGGGTCGCGCCGGCCGACTTCTTCATTCTCAACGTCGGCTTCGCGATGCTGCTCGGCGCCCTGCTGGTGCTGGTGTCGGCAGGGGTCGAGGTGATCGCGGCGGTGCCCCGGCTGGGCAGCCTGCGGGAGATCCTGCGCGCCGAACCCGAGGCGCGTCCGGACCGGGTGGACCCGGGCGAGTTGCGCGGCGAGGTCGCGCTGCACCGGCTCACCTTCGCCTACCAGCCGGACGAGCCGCCGGTGCTCGTCGACATCGACCTGCACGTCCGCCCGGGTGAGTTCGTCGCCATCGTCGGACCGAGTGGCTGCGGGAAATCCACGCTGCTCCGGTTGCTGCTCGGCTTCGAACGCCAGCAGCAGGGCGCGGTGCTCTACGACGGCCAGGACCTCTCCGAACTCGACGTACACGCCGTCCGCCGGCAGTGCGGGGTGGTCCTGCAGGATGGCCAGCTCTTCGCCGGCTCGGTGCGGGACAACATCTGTGGTGCCGGCAGCTTCCCGCTGGACCAGGTGTGGGAGGCGGCCCGGATGGCCGGCCTCGCCGACGACCTGGAGGCGCTGCCGATGGGGATGAGCACGATGGTGCCGTTCGGCGGCGGCACGCTCTCCGTCGGGCAGCGGCAGCGGGTGCTGATCGCCCGCGCGCTGGCCCCGCTACCCCGGATCATCTTCCTCGACGAGGCGACGAGCGCACTCGACAACCGGACCCAGGAGGTGGTCAGCCGGAGCACCGCGGCCCTGGCCGCGACCCGGGTGGTCATCGCCCACCGGTTGTCCACGGTCCGTGCCGCGGACACCATCGTGGTCCTCGAAGCGGGGCGGATCGTCCAGCGGGGCACCTTCGACGAGTTGATGGACGACCCGGAAGGGCTGTTCCACCGGTTGGCGCGGCGGCAACTGCTCACCGAACCGGAACGGTCGGACGCCGTGGTGGAGAGCCGTCAGGCGGACGGACAGCCCGCGACCGGCTGACGGGGTCGGTCAGCCGTTGTCGATGACAGTGCTGTCCTCCAGGCACACGTCCGTGTCGAGGTGGTTTTCCAGCAGTTCGGCGACGTGGGCCTCGGACTGGTTCTCCACGGCGAGCCGGAACGCCTCGGTGAGCACGTTGACCACGCCCTGGGTCAGCAGCAGGGTTTCCCGGTCCAGGTCGGCCCAGGACGACCGGGCGCCACCGCGTACCAGCTCCGGAGCGAGGGTCAGCAGGCGGGCGGTGACGGCGGCGACCAGCTCGTCGGCCACCGGCCGGAGGCTGTCCAGCACCTCGCTGAGGGTCTGCAGGGCCGGCACCGTGCCCACGCGTACCCGATGCAGGTCCAGGGCGGCGCGCAGCGGGCGTGGCCGGACCGTGCGGACGGTGCCGTCGGTGGTCCGGCCGATCACACCGTGCCGGGTCAGCGCGTGGGCCAGCGCGGGACGGTCGGCGGCCAGGCGTTGCAGCATCGCGGTCAGCCCGTCGGGCGCCTCGTCACTGGCCCGGACCCCCAGCATCGCCTCGATGGACACCAGGTTGAAGCCCTGCCGTTGCAGGGCGAGGATCGCGTCCAGCCGGCGCACGTGCGAGTCGTCGTAGAGCGCGGCCCGACCGCGCCGCACCGGCGGCGGCAGCAGCCGCCGGGCCTGGTGGGCTCGGATGTTGCGCGGCGACATCCCGACCTTGCGGGCGAGTTCCTCCACGCTGTACCCGGCCGGGCCGCCCGGCGTCGTCGTCACCTCGTCGATGGTCACGGTGGCCTCCGGCAGCACTCGGTGACGGAACACGGCACCCCGTCGAACCGCTGTCACTCCTGAGCGGTCCGCCGATCGCAGCGTAGGTGCGGGAACCGGGCGGATGACAGGCGAGGAATTACTACTTGTCCACAGTGGGGCCGCTCATTAGAATTGTTCGCCCGCCGCAGGTCGCTGATTCTCAATTACCCGGCTTTCGCCGCAGCGCGACCTTTTCGCGGCCACATTCGATGAAATCCCCGTTCTTTGGGCGGACCGGATCCACAGGTGACCCACGATGAAGCGAAACCGGCGGCCCGGAAACTCCCGCGCTGCCTGTCGCCGCCGCCGGCGGTCGACCATCGAAGGGAGCAGGGTGTGACACCTGTCGATCGAGCGGTCTTCGTGGCCGCGTACAGCCGGCTGGTCGCCGACGTCTGGGCCGACCCGGTCAAGGAGCAGGCGCTCGACCGGGACCCGCGGGGGTTTCTCGCCAGCTACGGGCTGCAACTGTCCGAGGATGTGCAGGTCCGGGTGGTCCGGGACGTCGCCGACGCCGATCCCGACCTGGAGGTGCAGGTCGAGTCGTGGCAGCTCGCGGGGACCACAGGCATCTTCGTGCTCTTCGTGCCGTCGCTGCTGCCGGTGGCCCAGACGGAGCTGGCCGAGGACGAACTGGACAGCGTCGTCGCCGGCCTGGACCCCAGCTGCGCCTGCTGCTGCCCGTGCTGCTGCACGTGACACCGATGTCTGCCGCCCACCGGTCGGCACGGCAGATTCTGATGGCAGTAAGCCGAAATCGTTGATTGTCAAAGCTCGATCTTCGTAGCGTTCTCGCCACAGCGATCGACCCCCCGTTCCGCAGCGACCCCCGAGGAAAGGACCGAACGATGAGCAACGACGACCAGGAATATGGCGCGAGGTTCGTGACCAAGTACTCGGAACTGGTAACCGCCGTGTGGCGCAGTGACGAGGAACTGCAACGCCTGCTCGCCGACCCGACCGGCTACGCGACGGCGGCCGGCCTGCCGGTCGCCCCCGGCTCCCGGGTCGAGGTCGACCGCGCCCAGCCCGCCACGCTCTACACCAAGGACCAGATCGTCGCCGACTGGTCCGGCACGCCCGGCCTGCACGTGCTGCACGTACCCGAGGTGCCGCTCGTCGACCTCAACGAGCTGACCGAGGCCGAGTTGGAGACGGTCGCCGGCGGCGTCGCTCCGATCGCCGACAACAACGTCAACATCATCGCCGTCCTCATCGTCTGAGTTCCCCACCCCCCGCCGGGAGCCTCGATGACTGACACGACCGAGACCATCGCCTTCCGATCCGGCACCTACCGGACGGCCACCGTGGAGCAGACCTGGGAACGGATCGCCGGCCTGCTCGACCGGTTCCGGATCACCCGGGTCGCCGACATCACCCGGCTCGACGAGATCGGCCTACCGGTGCACGTCGCCTACCGGCCGGTCGGAGCCACCATGGCGGTGAGCGTCGGCACCGGCGCCACGGCCACGCAGGCCCGGGTCAGCGCGGTCATGGAGAGCATCGAGTCCTGGCATGCCGAGAACCTCCGGCCGGGGACCGTCGTCCGGTCCCCGGCCGAGGCGCTCGACCTGCCCTACGACGTCCGGTGGCTGCACCTGGCGGAACGGTCACCCCTGACCCCTGCCGTCGCGCTCGACTGGGTGGCCGGCCGTGGGCTGGTGACCGGGGCGCCCTGCCTGGTGCCCCGCGCCACCATCGAACTCGACTTCACCATCCGGCGGGGCTGGGACCGCGCCCTGTTCACCGCCAGCAGCAACGGGCTGGCCACCGGGAACACCTTTGCCGAGGCCAGCCTGCACGCCCTGCTCGAAGTCGTCGAACGGGACTGCATCGCCCCGTACTGCACCTCACCGTTGGCCGAGCGCACCTACGCCGACCCGGGCACCGCCACCAACGCGATGACCCGCACCGTGCACGAGGCGCTGCTGCGGGCCGGTTGCTGGGTGGAGGTCTGCGACATCACCAACGCGGTCGACGTGCCCTGCTACGCCGCCTCGATCTGGTCGGAGGACCTGCCGGTCACCTTCGGCGGTTTCGGCTGCCACGTGGACCCGGAGATCGCCGTCGGCCGGGCCATGTCGGAGGCGGCGCAGTCGCGGCTGGTCATGGTCTCCGGAGCGCGCGACGACATCGACGCCACCGCCTACGGCGACGTCGGCGCGCCGCCGGTGCCGCCACCCACCGTCGACCGGCCCGTCCGGCCGGTCCGCCGGAACTCGCCACCAGTGGGGGACGTGACCCAGGTGCTGCGCGAGCTGGCGGCGCGGGTGCAGCGGGTCACCGGCGTCGAGCCGTTCAGCGTCGACCTGACCCACGACGACATCGGCATTCCGGTGAGCAAGGTGTTCGCCCCCGGCCTGCGGATGTTCGACGAGCGGGCCCTGAGTATCCGACCAGGAGTGCCCCGTGACTGACGTCGTCTTCATCGGTCCCAGCCTGCCGGCCGACGAGGTCGGTCGGCTGCTGCCCGACGCGGTGGTGCTGCCGCCGGTCGCGCACGGCGACCTGCTCCGCCTGGACGTCGCCCCCGGCGACCGGGTCCTCGTCATCGACGGGTTCTTCCTGCAACACCCGCCGGTCCGCCACCGGGAGATCCTCCACCTGCTCGACCGGGGCGTGACAGTGGCTGGCGCCGCCAGCATGGGCGCGCTGCGCGCCGCCGAGCTGTGGCCGTTCGGGATGCGTGGCGTGGGCGACGTGTTCCAGCTCTACCGCGACGGGGTCGTCACTGGCGACGACGAGGTGGCTGTCGTGCACGGTCCCGCCGAGGAAGGCCACCGCGCGTTGAGCGTCCCGCTTGTGAACATCCGCGTCGCGCTGCGCCGCGCCGTCGCGGCGGGCGTGCTCAGCGACGCCGAGGCCGAGCTGCTGCTGGACATCGGCCGGGAGCTGCCCTTCCGGCGGCGGTCGTACCGGGCGTTGGAGCGCAGCGCGCCCCCCGAGGCGGCGACCGTCGTGGACCGGTTCCTGACGTGGCACCGGCGGGACCCCTCCGACGCCAAGGGCGCCGACGCGCGCCTGCTGCTGTCGATGGCGGCGGACGACGCGCCCGAGCTGTGCCCGGCGCACGCCGGCGACCAGCCGATCGACAACCTGCACACCCGTTTCCTGGACACCTGGCGATCGCGGTTCGCCGGCGAGTCGGTCGGCGGGCACTGGGTCAGCGACCGGGACGCCGCAGCGGTGCTGATGCTGCTGCACCCCGAGTCGGCGGCCTGGCACCGCCGGGGGGTGCTGGCCGGGCTGGCCGAGGTCGACATCGCCGACCCGATGGTCGAGCAGCGCGCCCGCGAGGTGGCCCGCCGGCGAGGGTTGACCGCTGCGCTGCCGACCGGGTGGGACTGGCTGACCGACCGGGAACGGGATCTCGGCGATCACGAGGCGGTGCTGCGGGTGCTGGTGCGGGCGTTCGGTACCACGCCGTACCGCAGCCTGGCGCTGTGGATGGTCGCGGCGCCGCTGCGTACCCCCGCGTTGCTCGCCGCGGCGCGGCAGGTCGCGGCGACCGCGGCGTCACTCAACGAAACGCTCGTCCCACGGACGGCCGGGCACCGCCGCCCGGGTGGCCGGCTGCACTTCCGCACCGAGGTCGTCGACGCGTGCTTCGCGAAGCTGTGGGGCTGTGCCGTCGACGGGCTGGAAGCGGCGGCCTGGGACCGGGGCTTCGTCGACCTGGCGGCGTTCCGGTACGCCGCCGAACCGTTTGTCGCGTACGTCAAGGCGTTCGGTGCCCCGCGACTGCCGGCGGTGGACACGTGCGCGCAAGAGGACACCCTGGCCGGCACAGCGGCCCGGGTCGGCTGAGGAGGAGTCGATGAGCGGCACGGTGAAGGCGGCACTGATCTATCCCCCGCTGACCGATCCCACCTCGGGATACCACTCCCTGAACTACCTCGACTCCTACGCCCGGGCGCAGGGCCACCGGCCCGCGGAGATCATCGACGCCAACATCGAGGCGTTCCACCACTCCTACACCCCGTCGGCGTACGACTGGCTGCGGCGGGAGCTGTCCCGGGTCTCCATCGACGACCTCAGTGGCCCGGACGCGCTGATGGCCCGGGCGAATCAGCTCGGCCTGCCCGACCCCGACCCGGAGCGGCTGCGCCGGTCGATCGGGGTGTTGCAGGACCCGACCCTGTTCTACGACTACCGGCACTACCAGGACGCCGTCGAGGGCGTGATCTCCTGGATGGACGCGCTCGGCACGGTCGGGTTCCCCGGGCAGTTCCACGCCGGCTTCCGGCTCCACCCGCCGCCGATGATCTCGATCGGCTCGGTGGCCGCGCTGACCGACGAGGCGCTGCTCGCCCGGCTCAACCGGCCGTTCCAGCCGTACTACGAGGACGTGCTCATCCCGCGGCTGGCCGCCGCCGGGCACCAGGTGATCGGCATCAGCGTCACCTACCAGTGGCAGCTCCCGTTCGCGCTCTGGATCGGTCGACTCGTGCGGCGGGCCTGCCCCGACGTCTTCCTCATCGCGGGCGGCACCGAGATCTCCGACGTCTGGAAGTGCGCGAGCAAACCCGAGTACGTCTTCCAGGTGCTCGCCGACTTCGACGCGATAGTGGTCGGTGAGGGGGAGAGCGCGTACACGGAGATCCTGGACGCGGTGCAGACCGGCACCCTGCCGGCCGGGCACCCCAACGTCCGGTTGCACCCGAAGTACGGCCGCCAGCGTCAGCTTCCCCTGCGCTACGAACGCCTGGCGCAGGTGCCGGTGCCGGACTTCTCGGGCCTGCCCTGGGACCTCTATCTCAGCCCGGAGCGGTTCGTCTACTACTCGCCGACGCGAGGCTGCTACTGGAACAAGTGCACGTTCTGCGACTACGGCCTGAACACCGACGGTCCCACCAGCCCCTGGCGGCAGGACACGGTGGACACCATGGTCGCCGACGTCACGGAGCTGTCGAAGTTCGCCAAGTTCATCTACTTCTCGGTCGACGTGCTCGCTCCGGCGACCATCCTGCGTTTCGCCGAGCGGGTCGTCGAGCGCGGGCTCGACTTCCGCTGGGGGGCCGAGATCCGGCTGGAGAAGTACTGGTCCGACGAGCGCTGCGAACTGCTGCGGCGCAGCGGCTGCGTGGCCATCTCGGTCGGCTTCGAGTCCGGTAACCAGCGCATCCTCGACCTGATCGACAAGGGCACGAAGCCCGAGCAGGCACGACGCACCATGACGGCGATGACCAAGGCCAACATCGGTGTGCAGATGATGGGCTTCACCGGCTTCCCCACCGAGACCCGCGAAGAGGCGCTCGACAGCGTCAACTTCCTGCGGGACAACCCGGACCTGTGGACCCTCGGCGGGCTCGGCGACTTCATGCTCACCCCGGGCGCGATCGTCGCCAAGGAACCGGACCGGTTCGGCATCACGAACGTGCGGCCGGTGGAGGGGTCGGACATCGTCCGGATGCTCAAGTTCGACGAGCCGGTCACCGAGGCGGCGCAGGCCGAGGTCGCCCAGGCCAAGGCCGGCCTGAACCCCGGGCACTACCACCGCCCGTGGCTGGGGGCCACCGACACCCCGCACACGTTCTTCTACCACGACCGGTACGGCACCGCGGTGCGTGGCGTCCTCGCCAACGACCGGGTACGCCACGACACCGACGACCAGACCGAGTTCCTCGCCAACGGCTCCTTCGTGGACCGCGACGACGAGCAGGTCTGGGACGCGTACCGGCGGATCCGCTCCGACGAGCAGGACGGTGTCCCCGGCGACCTGCCGGCGGACCGGCACCTGTTCCGCCGGGTCGACGGTCAGGTGTTCGCCCTCAACCGCAGCAGCCGGCTGTTCCTGGATCTCTTCAGCGCGCCGCTCACCCTCGCCGAGGCGCAGCGGCGGCTCTGGATCGTCGAACCGACAGTCGCCGACCGGGTCTGGCGGACCTTCATCGGGCAGCGGTTGATCCGCCGGCATCGGCTCGCGACCGATCGATAGGTCCGCTGGTCGGCGGACTTGCCGGGGTGAAGGTCTTCTTCGGTGACGACCGGTGCGACGATCCCGCATTCGGCGACCGCATAATTCAACGCCGACCGGCCACCTCTTCGCCCGCTGTCAAGCCTCAAATTTCGGACGACGAGGCATCCACTCCGGGTGATCGGTCCGGAGGAATCCAACCATCCCTTCGCGCAGTTTGCACCGCAGGTTCCAAGCGCTCGGTCCATCCCCGGCCGTAGCGGTGATACGCACGGTTACCGATTGTGTGCCCATGTCGGTCATCTGAAGCTCCCAGTCGTTGCGGTCCCACTCGGTCGAGGCTTCCAGTAGCCGCTGCGCTTCATCCCGCAGCTGCTCGAGATCGGCTGTGTAATCCAGAATTAGATCCACCGAACCGGCAACGGTGCCGCCGAAGCGAGTCCAGTTCTCGTAGAGCTTACTCGTGAAATACGTATTCGGTATGATTAGCCTGCGCTTATCCCAGGTTCTAACCACGACGTGGGTGAGTTCAATCTCCTCGACCTGCCCCCAGTTGCCCTCGACAACGAGAACATCGTCGAGGTGTAATGCGCCGCTGAAGGCTATCTGGATGCTGGATATTGCCATCTGGAGGACTTGCCGTGCCGTGACTCCGACCAATAGACCGAACACTCCAGCAGATGCTATAACGGTGATTCCCAGCACCCGAACTGGGCGGAAGGTCAAAAGCATCAGGCCAACTGTTAGCAGGACCACGAGGGCAACTGTGGTCTGCCGAATCACTTTGGTTTGTGTGCGTGTCCGTCGGATCCGTTCGTCTGCGGGTGTGCGGGGGTAGCGCCGGAAAACGAGCTCCTCCCCAACATGTAGAAGCTTGGTGAGGAACCAGCCGGCGGTCCCGATCGCGACAAGTTGATCCCAGTGTCGGAGATGGAAGAGCACTTCCGGCGGCAGGCCCGACGCTGGCAATGCGTAATACAACGCCGAAGCCACCACCAGAGTGCTGAACGCGCGTTGGCTGCGCACCCGGGCCATACTCAGAAAAGGTTCGAAGCGACCTCGGGTGAGTCGCTGCACTGCTCGTCCGGCCAGCCAGCTCAGGAGGAAGGCACCGACGGCGGCGCCGACGAGAACAAACACCGCACGAGTTGGCATTGACGTATTCACCTCAGGACCGTTCTAACACATCCGTTGGCGCCGCAACCGCGGTTGCGGTTAATCGGCCGCGGCCGTTCCAAGGTCATGGGTGCCGCGTGGCGGCATGGCCCTGACCTGGCTCCCGCGCGGCAGTAATCCTGCTCTCACAGCTTTGCCCCAGGCCGCGCGCACCGTGGTACGCCGCGATGTCCGGGGAGACGCCTCACCGGTCTGAGCGGCCTCAGCCGGAAGCCGCAGCGGATGGTGAGGGCCGGAGGTATCGCGGTAGCGCTTCATGTCCGGGTCGGCCGAACAGCCCGACGTTTGTCACCAGCCGCACCGCCCGAGGCTCAGGTACCCAGGAGTGCGACCCGGCCGGTGCTGCCGTCCACGTCAACCGGCGCGCCGTCGGGTAGAGCTGTCGTCGCGTCCCGGACTGCCAGGACGGCCGGGAGGCCCTGCTCGCGGGCGACGATCGCGGCGTGCGAGAGGAGGCCGCCGGTTTCGGTGACGACCGCGGCGACCACGCCGAACAGTGGGGTCCAGGCCGGATCGGTGGTGCGGCACACGAGGACATCACCGGGCCGGACCCGAGCGAAGTCGGCGGGGCCACGCACCACGCGCGCCGGCCCGGTGGCCCGACCGGGGCTGCCGGGCGTACCGGTGAGGGCCTCGCTTCCGTCGCCGACGGCCGTTGACGCGGGAGGCAGGGCGCTTGTCACCGGGCGCGACTGGAGGATCCAGATCCGGGAGCCGACGATCGCCCACTCGACATCCTGCGGGCCGCCCAGCAGGTCGGCCACCTGCCGACCGAGCTGCGCGAGTCGGGTGACCTCGTCATCGGTGAGGCAGTAGCGATCCTGGTCGGCCTGGTCCACCTCGCTGGTGACCGTGCGGTCGACCCGGGTCCTCTTCGTGCCGAGGAACCGCT
Organism: Micromonospora sp. NPDC023888; assembly: GCF_040639415.1. Lineage (NCBI taxonomy): Bacteria > Bacillati > Actinomycetota > Actinomycetes > Micromonosporales > Micromonosporaceae > Micromonospora > Micromonospora sp. NPDC023888. The sequence continues at coordinate 30,312 of NZ_JBEZZW010000049.1, forward strand.
GGGTGATGGCGCCGTCGGAGACCGTCCACGAGTCCGGGGTGACGTGCCCGCTGACCACGCTCTCACCCAGCCCCCAGGACGCCTCGATCCGGATGTCGTCGCCGGTGAACAGCACCCCGGCGACGTCCGCGTCCACCAGGCGTTGCACCAGCACCGCGATCGCCGGCGACCGGGTGTCGCCCTGCCGACGCCGATATTCCACGGCGCGCTCGGACCACAGCGACAACCAGCACCTGCGTACGGCGTCAGCCACCTGATCCCGGCCGCGCACGCCCAGGAAGGTGTCGTGCTGCCCCGCTGCGGTGGCGTGGGCGGTGTCCTCGCTGGTCGCCGACGACCGTACGGCAAGGTAGCCGTCACCGAGCCGCGGCAGTGCCTGCGCGATCTCGTCGGCCAGCTCGGCGGAGAGGCCGTCGTCCGGCTTCTCGTGGGCGGTGGTCGGCACCACGAAACCGGGTGGGACCGGCAAGCCCGCTCGCAGAAGCCGGGCGAGCGTGGCGGCCTTGCCACCGCACGTCGCGGGGTCCGCGTCGGTCAGGTCGATCAGCAACGGGCCTCCTTCAGCTCCCGGGGAGCCTACCCGGACCCGGATGAGAAGATCCGCACTCGCGGCGCGTGCGTCACGTTGACGACCGGTGCGGGAATCTGAATGCTGATTGACATGATGCATGCCTCATCACCGGAACTGTCGGTTCTGCACGCCGTGCGGGTGACCGGGGTGGCCAACGACGCGGCGGTCTCCCGCCGCACCGGCATCGACCTGGACACGGCCGCCGAGCTTCTGGGTGACTTCGAAGCGTACGGGTGGGTGACACACGTCGAGTTCGGTGGCACCAGCGGGTGGACGCTCACCGAGCGCGGCCGTGCTCAGGACTCCCGGAACTTGCGCGAGGAGCTCGACCAGACCGGCGCGCGGGCCACCGTCGAGCAGGCCCACAAGGAGTTCGAGGTTCTCAACGGGCGGCTGGTTCAGGCCTGCACCGACTGGCAGTTGCGGCCCGCCGAGGGTGACCGGTTGACGTCCAACGACCACAGCGATCCGCAGTGGGACGGCCGGGTGCTGGACGAGCTCACGGTGATCGGCACCGAACTGGCCCGGCTGATCGGCGCGCTCGTCAGCGTGCTCGGTCGGTTCGACGGCTACGCCGATCGCTTCGACGCGGCGCTGGCGCGTGCGCGTGCGGGGGAGGGGCAGTGGGTGACCGGGGTTGGTGTCGCGTCGTGCCACGCGGTGTGGATGGAGTTGCACGAGGATCTACTGTCGACGCTCGGGATTGCCCGTGGCACCGAGCCGGGAAACCGGTAGGTTTCTGACGTGGCCATCCGATACCTCTATGTGGCGCGACACGGCGCAGCGGACGCCTTCGGCGAGCTCACCGACGCGGGATACCAGCAGGCTGACCTCCTGGGCCGACGCCTCGCCCGCCTGCCGATCGACGCGGTCTGGCACTCGATGCTGCCGCGTGCCGCCGCGAGCGCGCGCGAAATCGCCAAGCACCTGCCGGACGTGCCGATCGCCGAGGCGCCCGAACTCATCGACCACGTGCCGTACGTGCCGAACGCGGACGAGATGCCCCCTTCCTGGGCCGGCTTCTTCGACGGTTACGACGAGGCCGAGGCGGCGGCCGGCAAACGTACCGCGGAGGCCCTGGTGGCACGGTTCACCACGGCCCCTGAGCGCAACGAGCCCGACTCGCACGAGGTGCTGATCACGCACGCGTACCCGATCGCATGGCTGGTGCGGCACGCGCTGGCAGCCCCGCCCACCCGGTGGCTCGGCCTGGACAGCGCGAACACCGGTCTCACCGTGATCGAATACCGGGCCGGCCTGTCGCCCACGCTGGTGATGTTCAACGACCAGAGCCATCTCTCGGGTGACCTGCGCTGGACCGGATTCCGCTCGGCCGCACGCCCGTGAGGGGCCCGCTGCCGGTGTGAGCGATGTGTGCGGGGTCTGTGATCCGCCGGTGGCAGCCTCCGATCATGGACTACGCATTCCAGGCCGAGGGCCTGGTCAAACGCTTCGGCAAGCAGACCGCGCTGAGCGGGCTCGACCTCGCGGCCCCGGCCGGGACGGTGCTGGGCGTGCTCGGGCCCAACGGCGCGGGCAAGACCACCGCCATCCGTATCCTGGCGACGCTCCTGAGCCCGGACGAGGGCCGCGCGGTCGTCGGCGGGTTCGACGTCGTGACCCAGGCGCACCGGGTGCGGCGTCTGATCGGCCTGACCGGGCAGTACGCCACCGTCGACGAGGAACTCACCGCGTTCGAGAACCTGGTGATGGTCGGGCAGTTGCTTGACCTGCGCAAGGCGGAGGCGCGGTCCCGCGCCGACGAACTGCTGCGGCAGTTCGATCTGCGGGAGTCCGGTACGCAGCGGGCCTCGGCGCTCTCCGGCGGCATGCGGCGTCGCCTCGACCTCGCGGTGAGCCTGGTCGGGCGACCGCGGATCGTCTTCCTCGACGAACCGACCACCGGGCTCGACCCGGGCCGGCGCGAGGACCTGTGGCGGCTCGTGCGAAGCATGACGGCCGAGGGGGTGACAGTGCTGCTGACCACGCAGTACCTGGAGGAGGCCGACGCGCTGGCCGACCACATCTGTGTGATCGACGAGGGCCGGGTGATCGCGGACGGGACGTCAGCCGACCTCAAGCGGATCGTGGGCGGGCAGACGATCGTCGTACGGCCGGTCGATCCCCGACAGGCGGACGTGGCCGCGGAGGTACTGGAGCAGGTCGCCCGGCGGCGCGCCGAACCGGTCCACCGGGGCGTGGTCACCGTGCCGGTCGAGGACGATCGCGTGCTTCCCGAGGTGGTGCGGCGCCTGGTCGACGCGGACGTGCGGCTGGCGGAGTTCTCGCTGCGCCTGCCCAGCCTGGACGAGGCCTTCTTCGCCCTGACCGGCCGAGCCGAGGAGGTGCGGCGATGACCACCACCGAGACGTCCGGGTCGAGGCCGTTCGGGCTGGTGCGGCACAGCGCCGTCCTGGCCAGGCGGAGCCTCGTCAAGACCAGGCGCAACCCCGGCTACCTGATCAACGGGGTGATGACCCCGGTGATCTTCCTGGTGCTCTTCCTGTACCTGTTCGGCGGGGCGGTGTCCGGGTCCACCGACAACTATCTGCAGTACCTGTTTCCCGGGATCCTGGTGATGACCACCAGCCTCTCCGGGATGCTGGCCACCGGGCTGAACCTCAACCTCGACGTCAAGAAGGGCATCTTCGACCGCTTCCGGAGCCTGCCCATCGAACGTGCCGCGCCGCTGCTCGGATCCGTCGCGGCCGACGTCGTCCGGTATGTGCTCGCGGTGATCGTCCTGTTCGGCATCGGGTACGCGCTCGGCTTCCGGGTGCAGAGTGACCCGCTGTCGACGCTCGCCGCCGTGCTGCTGGCCGTCGCGTTCGGGTTCTGCCTCAGCTGGGTCACGGTGTTCCTGGGCGTTCTCGTCCGGGACGAGGGTGCGGTGCTCACGTTCTCGTTCGTCGCCTTCCTGCCGCTCGTGCTGGGAACGAGCCTGTCGGCGCCGATCGACACCCTGCCGGGATGGCTGCGGGCGTGGGCGAACGTCAACCCGGTCACACACGCCATGGACGCCTGCCGTGCGCTGCTCAGCGGTGGTGCGGCCGGCGACGCGGTCACCCAGACCCTGATCTGGTCGGCTGTCCTGCTGGTGATCTTCTGTCCGCTGGCCGTGTTCGCCTACCAGCGTCGGAGGTGACGGCGGCGGCGAGGCTCCGCTGGATGAGGGCCAGGGCCGCGGCGGGTGCCAGGCGGCAGGCGTCCTCGTAGCCCTTCGTGCCGAGCTGCTCGCCGAGCTTGCCTTCGAGCAGCAGGATGTCGGCGTCGGCCGCACCGGTCAGCGCGCGGCTGGCGCCGAGCACCCGGGCGGCCGACGCCGGCGAACCGGCACGCAGCAGCAGCGCCGCCACGCCGGCGCCGACCGTGGCGCCCATCGGCACGTGTGGCATCGCCGCGACCAGGCGCAGACCCTCGCGCAGGTCCCGCGCGGCGGTGCGTAGGTCGCCGCGGGCCACGGCCAGGTGACCGGCCGACAACCGGTACAGCGACCGGAACACCAGATCCTGCTGGGCCCCGCGGTCGTCGGCGGCGTGCCGTAGCTGGCGGGCGGCGGCGTCCAGGTCGCCGTCCTGGCGGCACAGGTCGGCCAGGAAGATCCGGGCGGTGGACGCGTAGCGGCTGGGCGGCGCCTGCTCCACGATGCTCAGCAACTCGGCGCGTGCCCGCTGCACGTCGGCGGTGCGCAACCGTACGATCGCCAGCCAGAGTCGCTGCTGGTCGTTGGGGCCCAGGCCCTGCGCCAGTTCCGTCGACTCCTCCAGAGCGTGCAGGCTGGCATCCAGATCGCCGACCATCAGCTGAGCGTCGCTCATGCTCAGCAGGCACATGGCCAGCGCCCAGCGGTCGCCGGCTCGACGGAAGCCGTCCTCGGCGCGGGTGAGCGCGTCGCACAGCGCCCCCGGGTCACCTCGCTTGGCGCTGAGGAACGACCGGGTCCACCAGAACAGGCCCCGCTCCCACGGGTCGGTTCCCGGGCCGTCCGCGGCGAACACCGGGGCGGGGTCGTCGGCGGCCACCGCCAGCAGCGCCGTGGCCAAGGGGTCGTGAGGCGGCAGCGTGCCGTCGTCGACCACCTGGCGCTGGGCGTCCCGCATCACCTCCCGGTCACCGGTGAGGACGCTGCTGAAGAGCAGACCGAGCGCAGCCGTACGGCGGGCGTCCGCCCGGACCGGGCCGGGCACCGCCAGGGCTCGGCGCAGCCGCTCGGCCGCCTCGGTGTGCTCACTGTTGACCACCCAGGCGTACCAGAGGGCGGCGGCCATCCGGACCGCGGTGTCCGCGTCGCCGAAGTCGGTCGCGAAGCGCAGGGCCGTCAGCAGGTTGCCGCTCTCGGCGTCGAGCCGCAGCATCCACGAGTGCTGTTCCGGGCCGCGCAGACGCGGTGCCGCCCGCTCGGCCAACGCCAGGAAGTGTGCCGCGTGGGCCTGCCGCATCCGGAGCACCTCGCCGGCTTCGGCCAGGCGCTGCAGGGCGTACTCCCGGATCGTCTCCAGCACTGCGAAACGGGGTTCGTGGCCGTCGACCACTGTGATCAGCGATCGGTCGAAGAGGACGTCGAGCAGTTCCGGCGCCACCCCGAGGGACTCGGCCGCCGCGACGTCGAAGGACCCCGAGAAGACCGCCACGCTCCGTAGCGCGCGCCGCTCCGGTTCGTTCAACAGATCCCAGCTCCAGGTCACCGCGGCGTGCAGGGTCTGGTGGCGGGACAACGCGGTCCGGCTGCCGCCGGTGAGCAGGCGGAACCGGTCGTCCAGGCGGCTGGCGAGGTGTTCGATCGACATCGACCGCAGCCGGGCGGCGGCCAGCTCGATGGCCAGCGGCAGGCCGTCCAGTCGGCGACAGGTCTCGATGATCGGCCCGATGTTGGTCTCGGTCGCGGTGAACGTGGGGCGTGCCGCCCGGGCGCGCTCGACGAGCAGCCGCACCGCGGGTGACTCCAGCGCCTGGGCCAGCGGTGCGCCCGGCGGAGCGACGGCCAGCGGCGGCACCGGGCTCAGGGCCTCGCCGGGGATCATCAGTGGTTCCCGGCTGGTCGCGACGATCCGCAGCCGCGGGCAGCCGATCAGGAGGTGCTCGATGACCCGGGCCGCCTCGGCGATGACATGCTCGCAGTTGTCCACGATGAGCACGGTCTCGGTCGGTGCCAGTGCGGCGACCAGTGCGCGGACCGGGTCGGCGGGTCGGTCGGCCGGGCGTACCCCCAGGGTGTGCAGCATCGTCTGCGCCACGTCGGTGGGGGCGGTCGCCGCGGCCAGCGAGATCAGCCAGACGCCGTTCGGCGTCCGGTCGGACAGTTCGGCGGCCAGGGTGGTCGCCAGCCGGGTCTTGCCCACGCCGCCGGTGCCGACGAGCGTCACCAGCCGCTGCTCGCGCAGTTGGTCGTGGATGCGGCGGCGTTCCTCGGCCCGGCCGATGAACGACGTGAGCGGCGCACCCAGGTTGCCTCTGGACCGTTCGGTGCCGCGGTCGTCCCGCAGCACCGCCAGGTGGGCGGCGCGCAGTTCGGGCCCGGGGTCACTGCCGAGTTGGTCGGCGAGGTAACGGCGATAGTCGGCGTAGGCGCGCAGCGCCTCGGACTGGCGGCCCTCGGCATGCAGCGCGCGGACCAGCAGCGCGTGCAGCCGTTCCCGGGCCGGGTAGCTGGCCGTCAGCCCTTCGAGCTCGGCGACCAGGTCGTCGGTGCCGCACCTCAGGTCGGCCGCGACGCGGTCCTCCAACGCGGTGAGCCGCAGCTCGGTGAGCCGGTTGACCTCCTGCGCCGCGAACGGCAGGTCCCGCACGTCGACGAGGGGATCACCCCGCCACAGGGCGAGCGCCTCCCGGAGCACCCGGCCGGCGTGCGCCGGGTCGCCCTCGCGGAGCCGGCGCTGGCCCTCCTGCCGCAGGTGTTCGAAGTGCGTGACGTCGACCGCGGCCGGGAGCAGCCGCAGCCGGTATCCGCCCGCGGCACCCTCCAGCACGGCGGGATCCGGCAGCGACCGGCGCAGCCGTGAGACGAGCGCCTGCAGCGCGTGCGTGGTGTCGGTGAGCTGGGTTTCCGGCCACAGCGACCGGGTCAGCGAGTCGGTCGGCACCCTCCGGCCCGGTTCCAGCGCGAGCCGGATGAGCAGTGCGCGCAGCCGGGCGCCGCCGATCCGCACTTCGGTCCCGCCGGCCGTCACCAGCAGAGGGCCGAGCATTCCGACGCGCATGAGGTCAGTCTGTCACCCGCGGCTGGGCACTCGCCGTGCCGTGACCCGGGGTGTCCCGGGTCGACCCCAGGGAGTCGCGGCGCCCGGGCGGCGAACTCTGGGGGTGTCCCGGGGGAGAGCCGGGGACATCATGGGCTCACCCCTTCGGTTTGGAGATCAGCTCTATGCCTCAAGGCCAGTCCGTCTCCACGACGTACGCTCAGGAACTCTGCGATCCGGAGCTGTACCAGCGGGGGAACCCGGAGGACCTGTGGCGGCGGATGCACGCGACGGCGCCCGTGCACGAGGGGACCTTCGAGGGCCGCCGGTTCCACGCCGTGCTGTCGCACGCGCTGATCTCCCGGGTGCTGAAGGACTCGAAGGGGTTTTCCTCCGAACGGGGGATGCGGCTCGACCAGAACCCGGCCGCCACGTCGCTCGCGGCCGGAAAGATGCTGATCATCACGGATCCGCCGCGGCACGGCAAGATCCGGCGGATCGTCAACTCGGTCTTCACGCCGCGCATGGTGGCCCGCCTGGAGGACAACATGCGGGTCACCGCCGCCCGCATCATCGACCAGGCGATCGAGCAGGGGGAGTGCGACCTCTCCGACGTGGCCGCGCGGCTGCCACTCGCGGTCATCTGTGACACGCTCGGCGTGCCGCCGGAGGACTGGGACTTCATGCTGGACCGGACCATGGTGGCGTTCGGGTCGGGCGAGGCCGACGAACTCGCGATGGCCGAGGCGCACGCCGACATCCTGTCGTACTACGAGGACCTGATCCGCCGTCGCCGCCGCGAGCCGCGCGAGGACGTGGTGACCGCGTTGGTCAACGGCGTCGTCGACGGCACCCGGCTGACCGACGAGGAAATCTTCCTCAACTGTGACGGCCTGATCTCCGGCGGCAACGAGACGACCCGACACGCCATGATCGGCGGGTTCCTGGCGCTGCTCGACAACCCCGACCAGTGGGCGATGCTGCGCGACCAACCAGGGCTCCTGCCCGGCGCGATCCAGGAGATTCTCCGGTTCACCAGCCCGGCGATGCACGTCCTGCGGACCGCCGTCGCGCCGACCCGGATCGGGGAGTACGCGCTGAACCCCGGCGATCCGGTCGCCCTGTGGCTGTCGGCCGGCAACCGCGACCCCCAGGTGTTCGCCGACCCCGATCGGTTCGACATCACCAGGACCCCCAACCCGCACATCACCTTCTCGACCGGCGCGCACTACTGCCTGGGGTCCGCGCTCGCCACGTCGGAGCTCACCGTGCAGTTCGACCGACTGCTGCGGCGGGTCGACGGCGCCGAGCTGACCGGACCGCCCCGGCGTACACGATCGATCCTGATCTGGGGTTACGACTCGGTCCCCGTGCGGCTCACGGCCCGAACGGAGCGATGACGATGACCGCCTCGAAAACCACTTCCCGTCGCCAACTGCGGCTGCCCGACGGCCGGCTGGTGTGGTGCACCCGCCCGGCCGAGGCCCTGCTGGTGTGGCGCGAGATCACCGGTGACGGCTTCTACCGGCGTGGCGCGCGACAGTTGCGGCCGGACGGCGTGGTGCTCGACATCGGAGCGAACGTCGGGCTCGTGTCGGTCGCCCTCGCCACCGAGCACCCGGGCGTGCGGATCATCGCGGCCGAACCGGTACCGGACACGTTCGAGTGCCTGCGAGCCAACGTCGATCAGCATGTTCCCGGCGGCGTGGCGGTGCGTACCGCGGTCGCCGCCACCGCCGGGCGGCAGCGGCTGACCTACTACCCGGAGGCGCCCGGCAACTCCGGCCTGTACGCGGACCGGCAGGCCGACGACGGCCTCACCCGGACCTTCCTGCGCAACAGCGGCATGGACGACGAGGAGATCGACTCGCTCGTCGAGGGGCTGCACGACGGCCAGACCATCGAGGTCCCGGTGACCACTGTCTCCGGCCTGCTCCGCGAGCACGGCGTCGAGCACGTCGCGCTGCTGAAGGTCGACGTGGAACGCGCCGAACTGGACGTCCTGCGCGGCATCGAAGCCGCCGACTGGCCCCGGATCGACGCCGTTGTCGCCGAGGTGCACGACGAGCAGGGGCGCCTCGCCGAGTTCTGCGGCCTGCTGCACGCGGCGGGCATGTCCACCTGGACCCGGCAGGATCCGAGCCTGAGCGGCACGGAGCTCTACGAGGTTTACGGAGACCGCTCGTGACGGCGACCCTGGTGACCCTCGGGGGTGGTTCGGCGGCCCGCACGCTGGTCTGCGTGCCGCATGCCGGTGGCAGTGTGGTGGCGTTCCGGGGATGGATCCGGGTCGCCGCGGCGGCGGGCCTGGCGGTCCGGGCGGTGCACTGGGAGGACGAAGCCGGCCGGTCCAGCATCGAGTCCCGGGCCGACGCGCTCGCCGCCGAGGTGCGCGACCTCCCGGGACCCTGGGTGCTGCTGGGGCACAGCCTCGGGGCGCTGATCGCCGCGGAGACCGCTCGGCGGATCACCGGCCCGGCCCCCGAACTGGTCGTGCTCTGCGCCGCGGCGCCGCCCGGCTCCCCGCGCGGCTTCCCGTCCGGCGTGCTCACCGCGCCCGACGCGGGGATGACTGACTACGTACGACGGCTCGGCGGCACGCCGGAGGACATCCTCACCCACCCGGAGTTCGGGCCGCGGCTGCTTGCCCAGGTCCGCAACGACCTGGATCTGATCGAGCGCTACGAACCCGCCTACGACCGGCCGCTGTCGTCGCCGGTCTCGGTCTACGGTGGCGCGTCGGACGCCTCGGTGCCGGTCGAGGTGCTGAGCGGCTGGCGGGAGGTCGCCCCACAGGCCCGGATGCGGGTCTTCCCCGGCGACCATTTCTTCCTGCACGACAGCCCGGCCGAGGTCTGCCGCGAAGTGGTCGCCGACTGCGCTCGAAGCACTTCCGACCGTCTCGGCGGGTAACATCGGCTCGTGCCCGAGTTCACACCGGCCGCCCTGGCCCGGCTCGTCCTGTCCGACCGGGCACGCGACGTGGTCGACGACGCCCTGCGGCTCGTCCCGACGCTTGACGACGGGCAGCGCCCGCCGGGCGACCTGCTGCTGGAGGCGCTACGGGTTCGCTCGCAGGTCGACAAGCTGGTGACCGCGGCCGTGCTGAACGCCCGCGAGCAGGGCGCCGGCTGGTCGGAGATCGCCGTCCTGGTCGGCATCCGCACCGAGTCGGTCACCGAGCGCTGGCTGCCCGACGAGCAGCGTTGGCACGCCGGGCTCGCCCAACCGATGCGGCAGGAGCCCGACGAGGACCTGCCGCGCCTCGCGGTGCCGCAGGCGGCGTACGCCCCGGAGGTCTACGCCCGGGATCTCGACCGCTGGGCGCTGCGGCACGTCGACGAGATCGAGCACGAACGCTGGCGGAAACTGGGCAGGGACCCCGAGCGCCCGGTCTCCGACGGCCTGGGCTGACCGGCGCCTGTTTCGCGGCCGGCCCGCGCTGCGGCGTGGTCGGCACCGCTGCGCGCCCGGCTGGCGCTGGTGCGCGCTCGGCCGGCGCTGGTGCTAGAGCCGCACCGGCAGCGTGGCCAGCTTGCGCATGCCGGACACGGCGTGCCATTGCAACTGCTCGGCGGGCACGGCCAGGGCCAGGTCGGGGTGGCGGGTCAGCAGGCGGCTCAGTGCGATCTCGGCCTCGTGGCGGGCCAGCGCAGCGCCGAGGCAGTAGTGCGGGCCGGCGCCGAAGGAGACGTGCACCTCGCCCCGGGTGTCGTGCTGGCGGGTGATGTCCAACCGGCCGGGGTCGGCGAAGCGTCGTGGGTCGTGGTTGCCGCCGCTGAGTGCCACCGTGACGGCGTCACCGGTCTGGAACGTGCCCCAGCCCAGGTCGACGTCCTCGGCGGCGTACCGCATTCGGGACACCAGCACCGGCCCGCACCAGCGCAGCAGCTCCTGCACGGCCTGCGGCATCAGGCCGGGGTCGGCGCGTAGCAGGGCGAGTTGGTCCGGGTGGGTCAGCAGCGCCCAGATGCTGTTGGCGATGAAGTTGGCGGTGGTGTCGTGGCCCGCGATGACCAGGCTGAGCACCATGGTGACCAGCTCGCGCTCGGAGAGGCGGTCGCCGTCGGCGTCCCGGGCCTGGATGAGCTCGCTGATCACGTCCTCGCCGGGCTCGGCGGCACGGCGCCGGACCAGCTCGTAGGTGTGGTCGACGAGTGGCCGCAGCGTCTGGCCCAGGGCCTGCTGGTTGAACGAGAGGTCGTGCGTCCAGCCCAGCCAGGCCGGCAGGTCGGCGGCCGGCACCCCGACCAGCTCGCCGATGACGTTGATCGGCAACGGATAGGCGAAGTGTGCCAGCAGATCGGTGACGCCATCGGCGGAGTGCTCGGGCAGGGCATCGATCAGGTCGTCGGTGAGGCGCTCGATGCGTGGGCTGAGCGCCTTGACCTTGCGCGCCGAGAACGCGGGCGTCACCAGCCGTCGCAGCCGGCTGTGGTCCGTGCCGTCGCTGTCCAACAGGGTGTCCGCCAGGTACGGGATCAGCTCCTCGTCGAGGCCCAGCCGGCGCATGGCGTTGGCCTGTAGCTGGGGCGCCCGGCCGCCGGCAACCGAAGCGGGATTGTTCGCGAAACGCGCGTCGCTGAGCACGGAACGGACGCCGTCATATCGCGCGACGATCCACATCAGTGATCCCTCGACGGACCGAACGGGGCAGACCGGGGCCTGCTCGCGCAGGTGTTCGTAGGCGGCGTGCGGATCGGCGTTGATCAGCGGCGGAACATTGTTTTCCGGATGTTTCCCGAGGTTTTTCTTGGTGTCCCCGTGCATGGCATCCTCGAATTCTGGCCGTTTTCCGATCACAACACGGTGCAATCCTGGGAAGGGAATTAAATAGCGGTGGACGCCATTTTGTCGCGCGACGTACGGTGCCGCCGAGGCCCAGGTGCCCATGGCTTGACGGGTTCCATCTTAGGTGATCGATCAGTCAGCGCAACCGTTCCGGGTCGACCGGCAGGGCAGGCAAATCCACGGTTATCACTAGACGATCATAGTTGCGGTGTGTACGATGTGGTCGACCGGTGTGGCCCATAGGCGGCACTCTGGGTGTCGCGTCGCAGCGTTTCGGGGGCGCTTTCGACATGAGGTTCGATCCTACTAATGAACTGCCTTATCCCCTTCTCGAAAGGGATGTGGAGACCCGGCGAATCGAGCAGAAACTGCAGTGGCTTCGCGCTGGTCATGGTGGTGTTCTGGTCGTCGAGGGATCCGCCGGAATGGGCCGGTCCAGCCTCCTGAAACTGCTTTATCAGCGAGCGTCCGAGGCGGGGTTCTGCGTGCTGCGGGCCCGGGGGCACGAGTTCGAGGGCGACGTGCCGTTCGGGGCCGTCGCCCAGCTACTGGAACCGGCCGTCCCCGCCCGGGTGGTGCGGGAGCCGCCGGAGGTCGCCTCGCCGGCGATGCTCGGCCAACTGCGCAACGATCTGCTGGAGCTCGCGGGCGACCGCCGCCTGGTCGTCGTGGTGGACGACGCCCGCTGGATGGACATGCCGTCGCTACGGTTCCTCAACTATCTGGGCGCTCGCGCCGAACGTACCCCGATGCTGCTCGCCGTCGCTCTCGACCCGGCCGACCGGGGCTCGGCGGTCGACTGGCTGGGCGGGGTGAGCACCTCACTGGAGACGACGCTGCTACGGCTCGCCCCGCTCAGCGAAGCGGCCACCCATCACCTGGTTTCCCTGCTGCTCGGGCCGGCCAGCTCGCCGGAGTTCGCGGCGGCCTGCTTCGACGCCACCGGCGGTAACCCCCTGCTGTTGCACGAGGTGTTGGCGGAGGTCGCCACCGGTCGCTCGGGATCACCCGAGGAAGCGCTGTCCGGGCTGTCCCGGCGGCCCCCGGCCCGGGTGATGCGCCAGCTGGTGCGGCGCCTGCAGAATCTCCCGCGTTCGTCGCTCGCCGTCGCCCGTGCGGTCGCGGTGCTGGGGGTGGCCGAGGATCCGGTGGTCGTGTCGCGCACCGCCGACTGCCTTGAGGCGGACGTCGACGACGCGGTGACAGCGCTTGTCGACGCCGAGGTGATGACCGACGGTCCGGCCCTGCGGTTCGCGCAGCCCATGCTGCGTACCGCGGTGTATGCCGGGATCCCCGCCTTCCTGCGTGGCCGCCTGCACGCCCGCGCGGCGCGCGCGCTGGCCGAGACCGGCGCCCCCTCCGAGGTGGTCGCCGAGCAACTGGTAAACGTACCGCCCGCCGTGGTCCCCCCGGCGGCCGTCGGGGAGTTGGTCGAGCCCCGGTCGCGGATCCGGCGGACCGTCCGGCACCTGCGACCGGTCCCCGGCGACGACCCGGTGCAGCGCGCGTCTGCGGCGTTGGACGCCGCCCGGGCGCTCACCCTCGACTGTCAGTTCGAGGAGGCGGTCGCGGTTCTGGAGCCGGCGATCGCCGGCGTGCGCGATCCGACCCTCAGGCCGCGGCTGGAGGCGACCGAGGTGTGGATCGCACAGCTCTCGCCGAGCACCCGGGATGGGGGGCGGGCGCGACTGGGCAACGTGGAACGGCCGCACCTCGCCGGGAAGGCGCTACTCGAGGAGATCTGGCGGGGCACGCTCGCCGAACACATCGGACGGCTCACCGGTGATCTGCTCCACCGGCCGCGGATGCCGGCCGGCGACAGCGTCGGGTGGAGTGCCGGCCTCGTCGCGGCCGTGACGCTCGCGCACTTCGACCGGCTGGCCGAGGCTCGGCAGGCGGTGCTGACCCTGCGGGACGCGGCGAACCAGACCGAGACCATGCTCGCCGGCCTCGACCTGTGCCTGCGGGCCGCGGTGGACTACCAGTTGGGCGACATCGCCGGGGCGGGGGATCTCGCCCTGCAGGTGCTCTCCGGCACCGACGGGCAGCGTCCGGCCCGGATGGTGCGGGCGTTCGCCGCAGCGGTACGCGCCGAGACCCTGATCGTGCAGGGCACGCTGGACGCGGCAGCCGCGACGATCGAGGAAACCGGCCTGATCGACGACGGCGCGGCGGACACCATCGCGGTCCTTCCGCTGCTGCGCGCCCGCGGTCGGTTGCGGATCGCCCAGGACCAACTTGAGGAGGGCCTGCACGACCTGCTGCGGGGCCGCCGGGCCGCGGTCGACCTGGGGTTGACCCCGGGGGCGTGGGTCAGTTGGTCGTCGGCGGTCACCGCGCTGCACCGGCTGGGGCGTACCGAGGAGGCGCTCGTCATGGCCCGGGACGAACTGGCCGGCGCCCGCTCCTGCGGCGCGCCGGCGCCGCTCGCCGCCGCGCTGCGCACCCTGGGATTACTGACCCCGGGACCGGCCGCCCTTCCCCTGGTGGAGGAGGCGGCCACCCTGATGGAAGGCTTCCCGGGGCAGTTGGAAAAGGCGCGGACCCAGCTGACGTACGGCATCGTGCTGCGCCGCGTCGGCAAGAGCGCGGCTGCGCGGGTGCAGTTGCGGCTCGCCGCGGAGACCAGCGGTGTCCACGGTGCACACGTGCTGAACCGCCGTGCCATCGACGAACTGCGCTCGATCGAAGCCGACACCACGGGCCGTCGATCCCGAACGGTGCTGACTCCCCGGCAGCAGCGGGTGGCCGAGCTCGCCGCCGAGGGCATGCCGAACGAGAAGATCGCGCAGAGCCTGTTCGTCACGGTGAAGACCGTGGAATGGCATCTGACCCAGGCGTACCGCAAGCTCGGCATCGAGTCCCGTGGTGCGCTGTCGTCCGTGCTGGCCGCGACAACCCTGGACTACGCAGAGTCAGCATGACGTTACCCTGGGGTTGGTCCTGGGGTGCGCCCCTGGTGCGGTGAGCGACCGTCCTCGCAAGGATTGCCGAAGACCTTCCGATGACACGACGACGGGGCGACGTGAGCGTGTATGGATCTTCGGCAATCCAGTCTGGGCACAGCACCGGCGTACTCGCTGGACGGAGGCCGCTCGCTGCACCGGTGGCTGCGGGGCGTGCGACAGCACCAACCGGTTCATCGGGACCCGCACACCGGTTTGTGGACGCTCAGTCGATACCGTGACATCACGCAGGCCACCGCCGACCCGGCCACCTTCTCCTCGGAGCTGTGGCGCTACCTGGCCGGGGAGATGGGCGACAGCACCCTGACCGCGGGCAATCTGACCGCGATGGACCCACCCCGGCACCGCCTCCTGCGGGACCTGGTGAGCCGCTCGTTCACGGCCCGCGCGGTCAACGCCCTGCGGCCCCGGATCACCGCGATCGCGGCCGAGCTGATCGGCGGCGTCGCCGACCGCGGCGAGATGGACGTCGTCGCCGACCTGTCCGACCCACTGCCCGTCCTCGTGATCGGCGAGCTGCTCGGCCTGCCGACGGCAGACCGTGAGCTGTTCCGTGACTGGGCCCGGCGCCTGCTCTCCTTCGACAAGGGTGACCTGGCCGACCAGACGGTCCGCAAGCGTGTCGCCGACACCCAGCAGGAGCTGCTCGACTATCTCAAGGTCCACTGCCGGCGGCGCCGTGCGGACCCCGGCGACGATCTGATCAGCTCACTGATTCAGGCCGAGGTCGACGGGCAGCGGCTCACCGAGAACGAGGTGGTGAACTTCGCCAACCTCCTCCTGCTCGCCGGTCACGTGACGACCACGCTGCTGCTGGCGAACCTCGTCCTGACACTCGACGAGCACCCCGCCGCGGCGGCCGAGGCGCGCGCCGACCGCGCGCTGATCCCGGGGCTCATCGAGGAGACCCTGCGATACCGGCCGGTCATCGTCAGCAACATGCGGGTCACCACCCGCGCGGTCACGGTGGGCGCCGAGCGGCTGCCGGCCGGCCAGTTCGTGTCGTTGTCGTTCATCTCCGGAAACCGCGACGAGGAGTACTTCACCGAACCGGACCGGTTCGACATCCACCGTGACGCCCGCCGGCACCTGGGGTTCGGCCACGGGATCCACTACTGCCTGGGCGCGCCGCTGGCACGCCTCGAACTGGGGATCGCACTCGAGGCGATGTTCGACCGCTTCAGCCGGTTCGAGGTGACGGGCGCTCCCATCGACTACTACGACACGCCCGGAGTCGCCGGTCCGCGGTCCCTGCGCATCGCCTTCCGACACCACTGATCGGGCACCTCGGGGTCGCCGCACCCACGCGATCGCCGGTCACCACATCCTGCCGACCACGTCCATGCGGAGAGGGCCATGAAACTCACAGAGGATCAGCTCGCGAGCTACCACAACGACGGGTACGTGCTGCTGGACGACGTGTTCTCCGGCGACGAGATCGAGACCCTGTGCGTCGCGCTGAGCGAGGACCAGCGCGTGCCGGGTCCGCATCTGATCACCGAGAAGGACGGCTCCACCCTGCGCTCGATCTATGCCTCGCACACCCGGCACCCGGTCTTCGAGCGGCTGGTCCGTACCGAGCGGCTACTCGGCCCGGCCCGCCAGCTCGTCGGCGCGGACCTCTACGTACACCAGATGAAGGTCAATTCGAAGCAGGCGTTCGGCGGCGAGCGGTGGGCGTGGCACCAGGACTACATCGTCTGGCGGGACGCCGACAACATGCCGGCCCCCTCGCAGGTGAACGTGGCGGTCTTCCTCGACGACGTCACCGAGTTCAACGGCCCGGTGATCTTCCTGCGTGGCTCGCACCGGCTGGGCACGCTGGAACGTGCGGCGACCACCGACGCCAACGGGTCCGGCCACATCGACCCGGACGAGTACTCGCTGACCCCGGCCGAGCTGGCCGACCTGGTCAAGCAGCACGAGATGGTCAGCCCGAAGGGCGCCCGGGGCGGGGTGCTGCTGTTCAGCTCGCAGATCGTGCACGGGTCCGGCACCAACATCTCGCCGTTCGCCCGCCGCCTGCTGATCCTCACCTACAACCCGGTGTCGGACGCGCCGCGGCCGGTCGGCGCCCCACGCGCGGAGCACCTGGCCGGACGCGACACCACCCCGCTCGTGGTGGACAGCGGCCCGCTCGACCGCCCCTGACCGACCCGTCCGGCGCCCCGACGAACCGATGGAAGTGACCATGAGCTCTGCTGACGTAGCGGCCACCATCGTCCGGTTGTACGAGTCGATGGTCGAGGCGCACCCCGACGCGCCGGTGATCAGCGACGGGGAGCGGGTGTGGTCGTACCGGGAGCTGAACTCCGCCGCCAACCGCATCGCCTGGTGGTTGGTCGAGCGCGGCGCCGGGCCGGAGCAGACGGTGGGCGTCGCCCTCGACCGCGGCCTCGAACAGGTCGCGGCGCTGCTCGGCACGCTCAAGGCGGGTGCCGTGTATCTGCCGCTCGATCCGGTCCTTCCGGCCGAGCGCATCAACCACCTGCTGGCCGACGCCACACCCAACCTGATCCTGGACGGCGACGCCACCGGCTGGGCCGGGCAACCGGACGACAACCCGACGGCGCCGCTCACCTCGGACAGCCTGGCCTACGTCATCTACACGTCCGGCTCCACCGGGACGCCGAAGGGCGTCGGGGTCACGCACGGCAGCATGGTCAACCTCGCCCGCACGGTCACCGACCGGTACGCACCGGGCGAGGCCCCGCGCGTGCTGCAACTGGCGTCGCTCGGCTTCGACGTGGCCATCTGGGAGTTGCTCACCGCGGTCGCCACCGGCGGCACCCTGGTCGTCAGCCCGGCCGAGCGGCTCTCCGGCGACGATCTGCTCCGGGTGCTGCGGGAGCAGCGGATCACCCACGTCACGCTGCCGGTCCCGGTGCTGGCCTCGCTGCCGCCGGATGCCGAGAATCAGCTGCCCGACCTGACCACTGTGCACATCGGTGGGGAGACCTGCCCGCCCGAGCTGGTGCGTCGGTGGTCGGCGGGCCGCCGTCTGATCAACGGGTACGGCGCGACCGAGACCACTGTGGCCACCACCCTCACCGCGCCGCTGACCGGCCCGGACGCCCCGATCGGCCGGCCCATCGACGGCACCCGCGTCTACGTCCTGGACGACACCCTGGCGCAGGTCGACCCCGGAACGGCCGGCGAACTGTACGTCGCGGGCGCCAACGTGGCCCGGGGCTACCTGCGCCGGCCGGGCCTGACCGCGTCCCGGTTCCTCGCCGATCCGTACGGGCCGCCCGGGTCGCGGATGTACCGCACCGGCGACGTCGGCCTGATCCGCCCCGACGGGCAACTGGAGTTCCTGCGCCGCGCCGACGACCAGGTCAAGATCCGCGGGGCCCGGGTGGAGCCCGGTGAGCTGGAGGCGGTGCTGCAGCGCCGGACCGACGTCGTGCACGCGGCCGTCACCGTGCGACCGGACGCTCGCGGGGAACGGCAGTTGGTCGCCTACGTCGTGCCGGCCTCGGCCGACACCAGCGCGACGGCACTGCGCGACGAGCTGCGCGGCGCGCTGCCGTCGTATCTGGTCCCGGCCAGTGTGGTGCTGCTCGACAGCCTGCCGCTGACCCCGAACGGCAAGGTCGACCGCGACGCCCTGCCCGATCCGACGTACACCTCGGCCGGACTCGACCGGACCGCGCGCAGCCCGCTCGAAGACCTGCTCCGGGTGCTGTTCGCCGAGATCCTCGGGGTGCCGCAGACGGGGTTCGACGACGACTTCTTCGACCTGGGCGGGCATTCGTTGCTGGCCGGCCGGTTGATCGGGCGGATCCGCGGCACGCTCGGCGTCGAGGTCGGCATGAAGGACTTCTTCGCGAGGTCCACCCCGGCGGCCCTCGCGGCGTACCTGCAACGGCAGGAGGTCGGCGCGACCCGCCCGGAGCTGACCCGTCTGCCTCGGCCCGAGCGGATCCCGCTCTCCTTCGCGCAGCAACGGCTCTGGTTCCTGCACCGCCTGGAAGGGCCGTCGGCGACCTACAACATGCCGCTGGCCCTGCACCTGACCGGCGAGGTCGACACCGGCGCGCTCGCCGCGGCCCTCGCCGACGTCATCCGCCGCCACGAGCCGCTGCGCACCCTCTTCCGCGAGGTCGACGGTCAGCCGTACCAGCAGATCCTGGACCCGGAAGAGGTACGCCCGGACCTACCCGTCCGTCCGGTCGACGCGGCACGGCTGGACGAGGAGCTGCGTCGCTCGGCGCGGCACGAGTTCGACCTGGCCCGGCAGCTCCCGGTCCGCGCCGAGCTGCTCACCGTCAGCCCGGACGAGTCGGTGCTGATGCTGGTCATCCACCACATCGCCGGCGACGGCTGGTCCGGGGCGCCGCTCGCCCGGGACCTGGTCACCGCATACTCGGCCCGGCGCAACGGGGTCGCACCGCAGTGGCTGCCGCTCCCGGTGCAGTACGCCGACTACACGCTCTGGCAGCGCGCGATGCTCGGCGTCGAGGACGACCCGACGAGCCCGTTGAGCGAGCAGCTGCGCTACTGGCACGAGCAGCTCGCCGACCTGCCCGACGAGATCACCGTGCCGGGCGACCGTCCCCGTCCGACCGTCGCCACGTACCGCGGCGGCGTCGTTCCCATCACCATCGACGCCGACCTGCACGCCGGCATCTCGGAGCTCGCCCGCGACAACGGCGCCACCGTCTACATGGTCCTGCAGGCCACCGTCGCCGCGCTGCTGACCCGGCTCGGCGCGGGCACCGACATCGCCATCGGCGCCGGTGTCGCCGGGCGGTCCGAACCCGCCCTCGACGATCTGGTCGGGCTCTTCGTCAACATGCTGGTGCTGCGCACCGACACCGCCGGCTCCCCGCGTTTCACCGACCTGCTGCACCGGGTGCGTGACACCAGCCTCGGCGCGTACGGCCATCAGGACGTGCCGTTCGAGCACCTGGTCGAGAGGCTCAACCCGCAGCGGGCCGCCGGCCGCCAGTCGCTGTTCCAGATCGCCCTGGTCCTGCAGAACAACACCTCGGTCCCGTTCGACCTGCCCGGCCTGCGGGTACGCGCCGAGCAGATACCGACCGGAACCGCCCGGTTCGACCTGTCGCTGAGCGTCAGCGAGCAACCCGACGGGATCAGCGGCACCGCGGAGTACGCCGCCGACCTCTACGACCGCGCCACGGCGGAGGCGGTCGTCGAGCGCTGGATCCAGTTGATCCGCCAGGTGGTGGCCGACCCGGGGCGTCGGGTCGACACCTTCGACGTCATCACCCCGGAGGACGACTCCCGGCTGGCCGGCTGGCGACGCTACGAGCGGGACGTCCCGCCGGTGACCTTCGGCGACCTGTTCCAACGGCAGGTGGCGGCCACGCCGGACGCGATCGCCGTGAGCGACGACAGTGATGTCTGGACGTACCGGGAGTTGAACCGGTACGCCAACCACGTCGCGGGCCGGCTGATCGACAGTGGCATCGGCCCGGAGGACCTGGTCGGCATCGCCATGCCGAGGTCCGCGCGCCTGGTGGCGTCCCTGCTCGGGGTGCTCAAGGCGGGTGCCGCGTACGTGCCGGTGGACCTGGTCTTCCCGCCCCGCCGCAACCGGCACGTGCTCACCGACTCGGCCCCGCGGCTGGTGTTGACCTCCCGTGCCGGTGCCGAGAACCTGCCCGCCGACCTGACGTGTGAGCTGGTCCTGGTCGACGACTGGGGGGCGGGCCGGGACGACGACCCCACCGACGCCGACCGGGTGCGGCCCGCGAACGTCGACAGCCCGGCGTACGTCATCTACACGTCGGGCTCGACCGGGCAGCCCAAGGGCGTCGTGGTGACCCACCGCGGTCTCGCCGCCTTCGCCGAGACCCTGCGGGAGCGGTGTGCGGCGGGAGAGAACGACCGGGTGCTGCAGCTGTCGTCACCGAGTGTGGACGCCTCGGTGCTGGAGATGGTGTGGGCGTTCAGTTCGGGGGCCCGGCTGGTCATCGCCAGCCAGCACCGGCTGGCCGGCGAGGAACTGGCCGAGGCTCTCGCGGAGCAGCGCATCACCCACGCGCACATCCCGCCGTCCGCGTTGAGCACCATCGCGGCGGAGGCCGCCGGACGACTGCCGGAGTTCCGGCTGCTCAGTGTCGGCGCCGAGGCCTGCCCGCCCGAGCTGGTCCGGCTGTGGCTGCCGGGGCGGGACGTCGTCAACGCGTACGGCCCGACCGAGTGCACGATCGCCGCCTCGCACACGTTCCCGCTGGCCGAGGCGCGCGCACCGATCGGCCGGCCGATGATCGACTCTGAGTTGTACGTGTTGGACGAGACGCTCCGGCCGGCGGCTCCGGGCGTGCCCGGCGAGTTGTATATCGGCGGCGCCGGCCTGGCCCGGGGCTACCTGCGCCGGGCCGGGTTGACCGCGTCGCGGTTCGTCGCGAGCCCGTACGGTGCGCCGGGGGCCCGGATGTACCGGACCGGCGACGTCGTCAGGTGGAACGCCGACGGTGAGCTGGAGTACCTCGGGCGCTCCGACGAGCAGGTGAAGGTGCGCGGCTTCCGGGTCGAACCCGGCGAGGTCGAACGCGTCCTCGCGAACCAGCCGTCGGTCGACCGGGCCGTGGTGGTGCCGCGCCGGGACCGCTCGGGGGCGGTGTCGCTGGCGGCGTACGTGGTGCTGGCCGCGCAGGCGTCGCCGGACGGCGTCGACGACCAGCTCTCCGAGTGGAACGACATCTACGACCAGGTCTACGCCGGTTTCTCCGGCGACGCGGGCAACGACTTCATCGGCTGGAACAGCTCCTTCACCGGCGACCCGATCCCCGTCGAGGAGATGCGGGAGTGGCAGCGGTCCGCGGTGGACGCGGTGCGGCGCTTCGGGCGCGGCCGGGTGCTGGAGATCGGCTCGGGCTCCGGTCTGCTGATGACCCCGCTGGCCGATGCTGTCGACGAGTACTGGGGAACGGATCTCTCCCAGGTCTCGATCGACCGGCTGCGCGCCTTCGCGGACGCCCGCGGGTGGGATCACGTGCGGCTGTCCTGCCAGCCGGCGCACGACGTCACCGGCCTGCCTCGCCGCTACTTCGACACGGTCGTCATCAACTCGGTGGTGCAGTACTTTCCGAGCGCCGACTACCTGCGCGATGTGCTCACCCAGGTCATGGACCTGCTCGCCGACGGCGGCCGGGTGATCGTCGGCGACGTCCGGCACTACGGCCTGCTGCGGGTGTTCCACGCGGCGGTGCACGACGCCCGCGGCACGCAGGGGCTGCGCGCGGCGGTCGAGCACGCCATGGCGGTGGAGAAGGAGCTGCTGCTGGCCCCCGAGTTCTTCACCTCGATCGAGCACCCGGCCCGCACCGCCGTCGAGGTGGCGCTGAAGGGCGGGCAGGCGTCGAACGAGCTGACCGGCTACCGGTACGAGGTCGTCCTGCACACCGCCCCGGCACGGCAGCTTGCCACGCTGCCCGTGCTGGTTTGGGGCCGGGACATCACCGACCTGGACGAGGTGACCGGCCCGGCGCGGCTGACGCGGATCCCGAACCCGCGGCTGGCCGGTGGGGTGGCCGCGGTGCGGTCGCTGGATGGCATGGACGCGGTGCCGGCCTCGGTGGGCCGGCAGCTCGAACCCGAGGCGGTGCGGCGGTGGGCGGCGGAGCGCGGCCTGCGAGCGGTGCCGACGTGGTCGTCGAGCGGGTGGAACCTGTACGACGTCGTGCTGACCGACGCCGCCGAGGCGGAACCCCTGGCCGACGTGTATCGCCCGGTCGACGGCGTCGAGCTGGCGAACGTTCCCGCGGTGGCCCGTACGGCCGGCGAACTGGTGTCGGAGCTGCGCGCCACGGTGCAGGGGTTGCTGCCGGACTACCTGGTCCCGGCCACGATCACGCCGATCGAGCGGATCCCGGTCACCCCGAACGGGAAGATCGACCGCCGGGCGCTGCCCGATCCGGAGGTGATCGTCTCCCATGGACGCCGCCCGCGGACGCCGCTGGAGCAGATCCTCTGCGAGCTGTACGCCGACATCCTCGGCCTGGAGCGGGTCGGCGTCGACGACAGCTTCTTCGACCTGGGTGGGCACTCGCTGTTGGCCACCCGGCTGACCAGTCGGATCCGCTCGGTGCTGGGCGTCGAGGCACTCCTGCAGCAGATCTTCGCGGCGCCGTCGCCGGCTGAGTTGGCGGTGGTGTTGGGGGAGTCGGGTGGTGGTGTGCAGGTGGCGTTGGGGCCGGTGGTGCGGCCGGTGGTGTTGCCGTTGTCGTTTGGGCAGCAGCGGTTGTGGTTTTTGCACAGGTTGGAGGGGCCGTCGGCGACGTATAACTCGCCGTTGGTGTTGCGGTTGTCGGGTGTGTTGGATGTGGCGGCTTTGCGGTTGGCGTTGGGTGATGTGGTGGGTCGGCATGAGTCGTTGCGGACGGTGTTTGGGGAGGTTGATGGGGTTCCGTGTCAGCGGGTTTTGGAGGGTGTGGGGGTGGATTTGCCGGTGGTGGAGGTGTCGGGGGAGGAGGAGTTGTCGGGGGTTGTGGGGGAGGTGGTGCGGTATCGGTTTGATTTGGGTCGGGAGATTCCGGTTCGGGCGTGGTTGTTTGTGGTGGGTGTGGGTGAGTGGGTTTTGGTGTTGGTGTTGCATCATATTGCGGCGGATGGTGCGTCGTTGGGGCCTTTGGCGCGGGATTTGGCGGTGGCGTATGGGGATCGGCGGGTGGGTCGTGGTCCGTCGTGGTCGGCGTTGCCGGTGCAGTATGCGGATTACACGGTGTGGCAGCGTCGGTTGTTGGGGGATGAGGGGGATCCGGGGAGTGTGTTTGGGCGTCAGTTGGCGTATTGGCGTGGGCGGTTGGGGGGTTTGCCGGAGCAGGTGACGTTGCCGCCGGATCGGGTTCGGCCGCAGGTGGCGTCGTATGCGGGTGATGTGGTGATGTTCGGTTTGGATGCTGGGTTGCATGCTGATTTGTTGCGGTTGGCTCGGGTGTCGGGTGCGACGTTGTTCATGGTGTTGTTGGCGGGGTTGGCGGCGGTGTTGACGCGGTTGGGTGCGGGTGAGGATGTGCCTGTTGGTAGTCCGGTCGCGGGTCGTACTGATGAGTCGTTGGATGAGTTGGTTGGTTTTTTTGTTAATACGTTGGTGTTGCGGGT
>NZ_JBEZZW010000050.1:0-52294 GCF_040639415.1 Micromonospora sp. NPDC023888
CGGCGGCAGCCGGTCCGGCAGGGCCACCACCAGGGCGTACCCGCCGGTGCCCAACCCCATCAGCAGCGCACAGGCTTGATCCCTGCGTGGGCACGGTCGGCCGCAGCCCCTGACCTGGGGACCTGGGTGCCTCCGTGCCGGCTTTAAAGAGCTTGGGGGTGACCGCCTCGACATAGGCTCCGGTCAGGGTTGCTGCTGTTTCGGTGGGGTCTTTGGCTCGCATGAGTGCGCCGAGCACCGCCACCCCGACGGCTCCCGCCTTGACGCAGGCGGTTACCTGTTCCGGGGTCTCGACTCCGCCCAGCGCCAGCAGGGGTACCGGGCTGGTGCGCACCAGGCTGCCCAGCCCCGCAATGTCCAGGGCTGGGCCGTAACCCGGCTTTGTTCTGGTGGGCCAGACCGGGGAGACGGTGGCGTAGTGCTCGGTGGTCAGGCGGTTCAGCTCGGTTTCGTCGTGGCAGGAGCGGCCGACCAGGCGGTGGGTCGGCGGCGGGTACGCGCCGGCGGCGGGCAGGTGCACGGCGTCACCGCCGAGCGGATCGGGGCCGGCCACGATGAGGGTCCCGCCGACGTCGGCGAGGATCGCGCGCAGGTCGACGGCGAGTGCGGCACGTTCGGCGCGGGGCAGGTCCTTCTCCCGCAGCACCACCCAGCGCACTCCCCCGGCCACAGCTCCCGCCACGACCCGGTCGAGCCCGCTCCGCGCGACGAGCCGGTCGGTCAACAGGACAACACCGGACGGCGGGGTCACAGGTCCGGCCTTCCCTCGTCGGGAGTGGAGGCGAGCGCGTGGAAGCGGCGTTCGATCCGGCCGGCGCCGGCCGCGAGCCGGCCCGCCTCGACCGCGTACCGCATCGCGGTGGCCATCGCCACCGGGTCCGCGGCGCGGGTCACCGCGCTGGCCAGCAGCACCCCGTCGCAGCCCAACTCCATGGCCAGGGCCGCGTCGGAGGCGGTGCCGATGCCGGCGTCGAGGATCACCGGCACGTCGACGCCCTGCCGGATGAGCCGGATGTGGTGGGGGTTGCCGACGCCGAGCCCCGAACCGATCGGGGAGCCGGCCGGCATCACCGCAGCACAGCCCACGTCGGCGAGTCGGCGGGCGAGCACCGGATCGTCGCTTGTGTACGGCAGCACGGTGAAGCCGTCGGCGACCAGCTCCTCTGCGGCGCGGAGCAACTCCACCCCGTCGGGCAGCAGGGTCCGCTCGTCGCCGATCACCTCCAGCTTGACCCAGTCGGTGTCGAACGCGTCCCGGGCCAGCCGGGCCACCTTGACCGCTTCGGTCGCGGTGTGGCAGCCGGCGGTGTTGGGCAGCAGCCGTACCCCGCAGCGGTCCAGCAGGTCAAGCAGCCCGCCGGCCGTACCCGGGGCGGTGTCCACCCGGCGCAGGGCCAGGGTCACCAGCTCGGTGCCGGACGCCCGGATCGCCTGCTCCAGCACGTGCAGGTTGGCGGCCCCACCGGTGCCGAGGATCAGCCGCGAGGTGAACGTCTGTCCACCCAGCTCGAACGGCACGCCGCTCACCCGCCCTGCGCCGCGGTGAGCACCTCGACGCGGTCACCGTCGCGTAGTGCCGTGGTCGCCCAGCCCGCCCGGGGCACCACCTCGCCGTTGACCGCGACGGCCACCCCACGCGGTTGCGGCGCGACGGCACGGACCAGGTCGGCCACCGACACCTCATCCGGGACGCTTCGTCCAGCCCCGTTCACCGTCAACTCCACAGGTCCCCCTTCGTCGTCGGTTCGGGATCGCCCCCGGCCGCCGGGCCGGCGAACCGGTCCGGCCGGACCGCCGGTTCCTGATCGCCCCCGGTCGCCGGGCCGACGAACCGGTCCGGCCGGAAGGGCGCGAGCAGCGGATCGGGTACGCCCGTGCACACCAGGTCGGCGATCAGGTCGGCGGTGATCGGGGTGAGCACGATGCCGTGCCGGTGGTGACCGGTGGCGGCCAGCACGTCCGGCCGGCCGGGCAGCGGTCCGAGGATCGGCGCGTTGTCCGGGGTTCCTGGGCGCAGTCCGGCGACCGCCTCGACCAGGTCGTACTCGGCCAGCTCGGGCAGCAGGTCCACCCCGGCGCGCAGCAGGCGCTGCACGGCACCGGCGGTGACAGTGGTGTCCAACCGTTCCTCGACCGTCGCGCCGAGCACCACCTCGCCGTCGGCTCGGGGCACCAGATAGACGGGCTCGCCGTCGGCGTACCCCCGGATCACGTGCCGGAAGCCCGGCGCGACGCCGTCGGGCGCGCGGAGTCGGAGGATCTGGCCCTTCACCGGCCGCACGGGCAGGCCGGTGAGTGTGGCCGCCCCGCAGCCGGCGGCGACCACCGTCACCTGCGCATCCACGTCGGACAGTTGCGTGACCGCCTGCGGCACCAGCACCGCGCCGGCCCGCTGCGCGGCCGTGCGCAGCGCCGGCACCAGCAGTCGGGGGTCGACCTGGTGGTCGGTGGGCGCGAGCGCGCCGCCGCGCACCCTCGGGGCGAGCGCCGGCTCGCGGTCGCGCAGCTCGCTGGGGCGCAGTGGGGTCACCGGCAGGCCCAACCCCTGCTGGTACGCCCAGAGCCGGCGCGCCTCGGCCAGGTCGTCGCCGGTCAACCCGACAAGCAGGGTGCCGTCGGTCCGGTGGCCGATGTCGACGCCCGTGGCGTCGGCCAGCTCGGCGGCGAACGCCGGCCAGCGGGCGGCGGACGCCAGCAACAGCTCGGTCAGTTTCCGCTCACCGAAGTACGCCTCGGCGACCGGCGCGAGCATGCCGGCGGCCACCGCCGACGCCCCCGAGCCGGGTGCCGGATCGTGCACCACCACCCGCAGCCCTCGGGCGGCGCAGCGCCAGGCGATCGCCAGCCCGATTGGCCCCGCCCCCACCACCGCGACGTCCGGCCGGGCCCGGTCGCTCGATCGCGCTGACGGGGACCGGCCGGTCAGCACGTCAGGGCCTCGATCAGCTCGGCGGTCGCCCGCGCCGGGTCGGCGGCAGCGGAGACCGCACCGACGACCGCCACCCCGTACGCCCCGGCGGCCCGCAGCTCCGGCACCCGGTCGGCGGTCACGCCACCGATCGCGATGACCGGCACGTCGACGGCGTCGGCGACAGCGCGGACCCCGGCCGGCCCGATCGGGTCCGGCAGGCCGGGCTTGGTGCTGGTGGGGTGGCAGGGGCCGACGCCCAGGTAGTCGGCGCCCGCCGCGACGGCCTCGGTCGCTGTTCCCGGCGCGCGGGCGGTGGCGCCCAGCACACCTGTGGGGCCGAGCACCCGACGGGCGGCGGCGACCGGCAGGTCGTCCGCTCCGATGTGGCCGCCGGCCGCGCCCACCGCCAGCGCCACGTGCAGCCGGTCGTTGACCAGGCAGGTCGCGTCGTACGACACGCAGAGCGCCAGCACCCGCCGGGCCAGGTCGTACGCCTCCCGGTCGGTGGCGGAGTCCTCGACCCGGACCTGCACCACGAGGTCGGCGCGGGCCACCGCGAGGGCGGCCCGGACCACGCTGAGCGGGTCCCGACCGGGTCGGGTGTCGGTGATCAGATGCAGTCGCCCCAGGGACGGCACGGCAACGCTCCTCCCTGCGCCGGCATTACCCGGATCAGGTTCGACGGTCGGGGGCTGTCAGCCCCCCTCTCAGCCCGGTACACCGGGCTCCCGTGGGTTACTTGCGTGTCACCGTACGACAGATCCGCCGGTCTGCCAAGGCGAGGTTCGGCGGCGGCCGGCGGGCCGGAACGCACCGAATCGAGCTAGATCTGTGGGGCGGTTCATGCGGTCCTGTTCGGAATGTCGCCTGCCGTTGCAGAACCGTTACCCGCCGGCATCTTGCCGGACATTGAACCAGCCGAATTAATTTGTTCAGCGATTCGACAAAATGTCGGTGGGGGCACCCTGGCACGGCGTCACCACCGGCTCCATCAGGGACGGCCTTCGGCGAGCCGACTCCCGCGAGCTCTGTCACTACGACACAGGAGGCGGCGTGTCCCGTTCTCGTCGTGCCCGCTTACCCATCACCGCAACCCTCATCTCCCTGGCCCTCGCCTCGACGACCCTGTTCGGCACGCCCGCGCAAGCCGCGCCGGCCGCCGCACAGGTCCCGCCGAAGGACGCCGCGGCCGGGACCCCGGTCACCCAGGTGGCGCCGAAGGCGCCCCGAAAGGCAGCCGACGATCCCTTCTCGGTCCTGGTCTTCTCCAAGACCGCCGGCTTCCGGCACGACTCCATCCCCACCGGCATCGCCGCCATCCAACAACTCGGTGCCACCAACGGATTCACGGTGGACGCTTCCGAGGACGGCGCCGCATTCAGCGACGCCAACCTGGCGAAGTACAAGGCCGTGATCTGGCTCTCCACCACAGGTGACGTCCTCAACGCCGAGCAGCAGGCGGCGTTCGAGCGCTACGTGAAGGCCGGCGGCGGTTACGTCGGCATCCACGCCGCGTCCGACACCGAGTACAGCTGGGCCTGGTACGGCGACCTGGTCGGCGCGTACTTCGCCAACCACCCGCAGAACCAGCAGGCCACCGTCAAGGTGGAGGACCACGCCCACCCGTCCACGGCCGAACTGCCGGACCGCTGGTCCCGGTTCGACGAGTGGTACAACTTCCAGACCAACCCCCGGCCGGACGTGCACGTGCTGGCCAGCCTGGACGAGAAGAGCTACACCCCGGGCGCGGGCGCGATGGGTGCCGACCACCCGACCTCCTGGTGTCAGGACTTCGACGGCGGTCGCTCCTGGTACACCGGTGGCGGGCACACCCGGGAGTCGTACGCCGAGCCCGAGTTCCTGTCCCACCTGCTCGGCGGCATCCGGACCGCGGCCGGTGTCGCGGACGCCGACTGCGGTGCCACGAAGACCTCGAACTTCGAGAAGGTCACGCTGGACAGCAACACCAGCAACCCGATGGAGCTGGACATCGCCCCCGACGGGCGGGTCTTCTACATCGAGCGCGACGGCCGGGTGCAGATCGTGAAGCCGGACACCGGCAGCACGGTCACCGCCGTCGACCTGGACGTCTTCACCGGCAACGAGGACGGTCTGATCGGCATCCGGCTCGACCCGGACTTCGCCACCAACAAGTGGGTGTATCTCTACTACGCCCCGAACGACAACGTCACCCGCAACCTGCTGTCAAGGTTCACGGTCAGCGGCGACACCATCGACCTGGCCAGCGAGAAGCAGATCCTGCGGGTCGACACGCAGCGCAACACCTGCTGCCACGCCGGCGGCAGCATGACCTTCGACAGCGCCGGCAACCTCTACCTGGCCACCGGTGACAACACCAACCCGTTCGAGTCGAACTCGTACTCGCCGCTCGACGAGCGGCCGGGTCGCCAGGACTACGATTCGCAGCGCACCTCGGCGAACACCAACGACCTGCGCGGCAAGGTGCTCCGGATCCACCCGGAGGACGACGGGACGTACACCGTTCCGAGCGGCAACCTCTTCGCGCCGGGCACCGAGAAGACCCGTCCCGAGATCTACGCGATGGGCTTCCGCAACCCGTTCCGGATCGGCACCGACCCGAAGACCAACACGCTGTACGTCGGTGACTACGGACCGGACGCCAACGCGAACAACCCGGACCGGGGTCCCCGTGGCCTGGTCGAGTGGAACATCGTGACCCCCGGCAACTACGGCTGGCCGTACTGCACGGGAACGAACGAGGCCTACAACGACTACACGTTCCCGTCCGGCCCGAGCGGTCCGAAGTTCGACTGCGCCGCGCCGGTGAACAACTCGCCGAACAACACCGGCCTGACCAACCTCCCGCCGGTCGTCCCGGCCACCGTCGACTACGGCTACGCCGGTGACGCGCGGTACCCGGAGATCGGTGGCGGCGGCGCGCCGATGGGCGGCCCGGTCTACCGGTACGACGCCAACCTCAACTCCACCCGCAAGTGGCCGGCGTACTACGACGGCAAGGCGCTGCTCGGCGAGTGGAACCAGAACAAGATGTACACGATGCAGGTGACCGCCGACGGCAAGTCGCTTGTGGACATCAACCAGTTGCTCACCGGGATGAGCATGATCCGGCCGATGGACTTCGAGTTCGGCCCGGACGGCGCGTTGTACCTGATCGAGTGGGGCAGCGGCTTCGGCGGCAACAACGACAACTCCGGCATCTACCGGATCGACTACACCGCCGGTGACCGCGCGCCCATCGCGGCGGCGTCCGCCAACCCCACCTCGGGTCCGGCGCCGTTGACAGTCACCTTCTCCAGCGCCGGCTCCCGGGACCCGGACGGTGGCGCGCTCACCTACGCCTGGGCCTTCGGCGACGGGCAGACCTCCACCGAGGCGAACCCGACGCACACCTACGCGACGGCGGGCAACTACACCGCCCAGCTCACCGTGACCAACCCGAAGGGCCGTACCGCGGTGGCCAACGTGCCGGTCACCGTGGGCAACACCGCACCGACGGTGACCATCGAGTTCCCGCCGGACGGTGGCTTCTTCAACTGGGGTGACCAGGTCAAGTACACGATCAAGGTGACCGACCCGGAGGACGGGCAGATCGACTGTGCCAAGGTGAACCTCCAGGTGCTGCTCGGTCACGACGAGCACGCCCACCCGCTGGAGCAGCACACCGGCTGCACCGGCACCGTCCAGACGTCGCTCGCCTCCGGGCACGGCGCCGAGGCGAACGTGTTCGCGGTCTTCGAGGCCACCTACACCGACAAGGGTGGTGCCGGCGGCGCCGGTGCGCTCACCGGTCGGCAGATCGAGGTTCTCCAGCCCAAGCAGAAGCAGGCCGAGTTCTTCACCGCCACCGGCCGTACTCCGGTGAGCACCGGCGGCGGCGACGCCGGCGTGCAGCGGGAGGCCGGGGCCGACACCGCAGGTGGCGGCCAGAGCATCGCGTTCATCGAGGACGGTGACTGGTGGTCGGTCGCTCCGGCGAACCTGACGAACATCACCGAGATCCGGTTCCGGGCCGCCTCGGCCGCCGCTGGCGGTCGGATCGAGGTCCACGCGGGTGCTGTTGACGGACCGGTGGTCGCCACGGCCGTCGTGCCGTCGACCGGGGCCTGGCAGACGTACACGGACGTGAGCGCGCCGGTCACCGGTGCCGCGAGCGGTTCGCTGTTCTTCGTGGCCCGCGACCCGAACGGCGGAACGGGTTCGCTGTTCAACGTCAACTGGATGGACTTCGTCGGCCGCGGTGTCACCGAGAACGCGCCGCCGGTCGTCAGCGCCACGGCCACCCCGGCCACCGGCACCGCGCCGGTAACCGTCGCCTTCGACGGCACGGCCACCGACGCCGAGGGCGACACCCCGCTGACGTACGCCTGGGACTTCGGTGACGGCGGCACGGCGACCACCCTGGACGCCAGCCACACCTACACCAACCCGGGCACCTTCACGGCCACCCTCACGGTGACCGACAGCAAGGGCGCCAAGGCGTACGCCACGGTGCCGGTGCGGGCCGACGCTCCGGACACGTCCTGCTTCGGGGCGCGTTCGGACGACTTCAACGGCAACAGTCTCGACAAGGCCCGTTGGACAAGCGTGATCCGGGAGAACCAGCTCTACTCGCAGAGTGGCGGCGCGCTGCGGCTGCCCACCGGGGTGGGTGACCTCTACGGGGCTCGCAACGACGCCACCAACCTGGTGCTCCAGGCGGCTCCGACCGGCGCCTGGGAGATGACCACCAAGGTCACCCTGCCGGTGACTGCCAACTACCAGCAGGCTGGCCTGCTGGTGTACGGCGACGACGACAACTACGCCAAGCTGGACCTGCTGTACAACGGCAGCCGGCGGGTGGAGTTCATCCGGGAGACGGCTGCCACGCCGCGCAACGACGCTGCCGACAGCGCCGCCGCACCGGCGGGTGACACCGTGTACCTGCGGATCACCAGCGACGGGACGAACCTGACCGCCGCCGCCTCTGGCGACGGGCAGACCTTCACCCCGGTCGGCCGTTCGGCAGCGCTCGCCGGCATCACCAACCCGCGGATCGGGGTCTTCGCCCTCAACGGAGGCACCGAGGCGCCGGTTGTCGACGCCGCGTTCGACTCGTTCCAGGTCACGCCGGACGCCCCGGCCGGCCCGGTCGACCCGTCGGACGAGTTCACCGGCGACACGCTTGACAAGTGCCGGTGGGACGCCATCACGCGGGAGGACCCGGCCGGTTACCGGGTGACCGGTGGCGCGTTGCGGATCGACGTACCCAACGGTGACATCTACGGCACCGACAACACCGGGCCGAAGAACTTCATCCTCCAGACCGCGCCGTCCGGCGACTGGACCCTGGAGACGAAGGTCGACGGCAGCCTGCTGAACGAGCAGTACCAGCAGGCCGGTCTGCTCGTGCAGGCGGACGACGACAACTACCTGAAGTTCGACTTCATCGCGGACAACCAGGCCGGCCAGACGGTGACGCGGCGGATCGAGTTCCGCAGCGAGATCGGCGGCGTCGTCCAGAACCCGCAACCGGAGGCGACAAGCCTCACCTCGGCCGTGTGGCACCTGCGGCTGGCCCGCACGGGCGACACCTTCACGGCGTCGTACTCGGCCGACGGGACGACCTGGACCGCGTTGGAGGCACTGACCAACAGCGCGGTCGGGGCCACCCCGAAGGTCGGTCTGTTCACCCTCGGCGCCAACCAGACGGCGTCGAAGACCGCCTCGTTCGACTACTTCCGGCTCAGCACGGAGGTGGCCGACGAGACCGCGCCGGTCACCACGGCTGCGGTTTCCGGCACCCCGACCGACGGGTGGTACACCGGGCCGGTGACGGTGACGCTCACCGGTGCCGACGAGGCCGGCGGTAGCGGGCTCGCCGGTACGGAGTACCAGCTCGACGGGGCCACCACCTGGACGGCGTACACCGCTCCGGTGGCGGTGAGCGGCGACGGCGAGCACGAGCTGCGGTTCCGCTCGACCGACAAGGCCGGCAACGTGGAGGAGACGAAGACCGTCTCGGTCAAGATCGACGCCACCGCGCCGGTGACCACGGCGACGTTCGCTCCGGCGAACGACGCCGGCTGGCACGACGGGACGATCCCCGTCGTGCTGACCTCGACCGACGCCGGTTCCGGCGTGAAGACGGTGGAGTGGTCGCTCGACGGTGGCGCGTGGACGCCGTACACGACGCCGGTCGAGGTGACCGGTGACGGGCAGCACGAGCTGCTGTACCGCTCCACCGACAAGGCAGGCAACGCCGAGACGCTCAAGTCGGCGATCCTGAAGATCGACGGCACCAAGCCGACGCTGCTGGTCTCCGGCATCGCCGACGGCCAGCTCTACGGTGACAGCCAGGACGTTCGGGTGTCCTGGCAGGCCGTCGACCCGACCTCGGGCATCGCGACGGTGGTCGGCACGTTGGACGGCAAGGCGTACGCCAGCGGCACCCTGCAGGCCATGTACGAGCTTCCGCTCGGCCTGCACGAGCTGACCGTCACCGCGACCGACAAGGCCGGCAACACGACGACCTCGGCGGTCCGGTTCTTCGTCACCACCTCGTTCCGGGACATGCAGAACCTGCTGGACCGGTTCAAGGCGACGGGTCGGCTCTCGGCCAAGGCGCACAAGCAGTTGACGGCGAAGCTGGACGCGGCGCGCAAGGCCGAGGCGGCTGGCAACGACAACAAGGCGATCAAGCAGCTGACCGACTTCCGGAACCTCGCCGCCGACGCCACAGTGGTGGCCGAGGCGGAAATCCGGGATGTCCTGGTCCGGGACACCGACTCCATGATCGTCCGCCTCGGCGGCACGGCCAGCAAGGCCGGCGTCAAGGCGAACGACGGTGAACCGATCAAGGGCACCGGGCGGCTCGGTGGCGATGCCACCCGGCTGGCACCCGGTCGCCAGCTCTGATCCGACGAGGCCCCTCCCCGACGCTTCGGCGTCGGGGAGGGGCCTCCCCCATTCAGTAGTGAGGAGAGGCCCGTGACGGGTATCCGCAAGGTGTTGGCCGCCGTGTTCGCCGGGCTGGCCCTGACCCTGCTCTCCGCTGCCCCGGCGGTCGCCCAGGCCGACAAACTCAAGCTGGCGGTGGCCGGCGACGGGGCCGAGGGGGTCACCATCCAGGCCACCTACGCCGATGGCCGGCGGCTGGACAAGGTGGTGCGGTTGGTGCTCACCGCCACCGGCCCGGACGGTCAGAAGGTCGGGCCGGTGCAGTTGGAGCCGCAGCCCGAGGGGCAGGGCTTCTACAGCAGCGGACCGGTGCTCACCGCCGGCACGTGGAAGGTGACTGTGGACTCCCCTGCTCCGCTGCCGGGCAAGGCCACCGCCACGGTGCAGGCCAGTGCCGCGCAGTCCCCGCCCGCACCCAAGCCGGTGGCGGTCAACAAGCCGGCTGACGGCGGCAGTGGAGCGGGCGCCGGCTGGTGGCCGTTCGCGGCGGCCGGCCTGGTCCTCGTCGCCGTGGCGATGGGGGTGGCCATGCTGTTCGGCCGCCGCCGCACCACCTGACCGACAGGCGTTTCACGAACCGGGCCGGGCCGCCACGAGCGACCCGGCCCGTTTGCCGTCCCAGAGCGGCCCGTGACCGTCGCGAGCGGCCCGTGATCGACTCGGTGTCCTTGAAATCGGGGCTTCCGCGACCACGGGTCACCCCGACTTCAAGGAACGCGAGTGGATCACCAGGCGACGCGGGCCGCAGGCCGTACCCTCGCTCAGAGGATGGCGCGCAGTGCCGCCAGGTCCTCGTCGCTCGGCTCCCAGGTACCGGCGGCGGCGTTGGCGCGTACCTGCTCCGCGGTGGTGGCACCGGCGATCACCGAGGTCACCGCCGGCTGGGCCGCCAGCCCACCGATCGCCACCTGGAGCATGCTCACACCCCGCTCGGCCGCGTACGCCTCGATCGCCTCGATGGTGTCCCAGTCGGCCGCGGCGAGCCGCTCCGCGTACCGGCCTCCGCCGGAGAGCCGGCTGCCGGCCGGCGGCTGGGCCTCGCGCTTGTACTTGCCGGTGAGCAGCCCGTTGGCGAGTGGGAAGAACGGCAGCATGCCGAGGCCGAACCGCTCGCACGCCGGGATGATCTCGGTCTCCACCGAGCGCTCCAGCAGGCTGTAGTGGTTCTGCGCGCTGATGAAGCGGGACCGGCCGTTGGACGAGGCGACCCAGTCGGCGTCGGCGATCTGCCAGCCGGCGAAGTTGGAGTTGCCCAGGTAGCGCACCTTGCCGTCGCGAACCAGGTCATCCAGGGCGGCGAGGGTCTCGTCGATCGGGGTTCCCGGGTCGGGCTCGTGCATCTGGTACAGGTCGATGTGGTCCGTGCCCAGCCGACGCAGCGACGCCTCCACCGCGCGGGCGATGTAGCGCCGCGCACCGCGGGCCCCGAAGTCCGGCCCGTTGAGGCCGTTCATGTCCATACCGAACTTGGTGGCCACCACCACGTCGTCCCGGCGTCCCTTGAGCGCCTGCCCGAGCAGCTCCTCGGAACCGCCCTGCGGTTCGCCGTAGATGTCGGCGGTGTCGAAGAGGTTGATCCCGGCATCCAGGGCGGCGTCCACCACCGCCCGGGTGCCGTCGAGGTCGAGCTTGCGGCCGAAGTTGTTGCAGCCGATGCCGACCACGGACACCACGAGCCCGGAGTCGCCCAGCCGGCGATAGGTCATGTCAGTCACGCGATCCACCCTATGCCGGTCGAGTGTGGGCCACCTCGGCGGCGGCTCAGCCGACCACCTCGGTGACCAGTTCACGGGCGGCGCTGAGCGTCACGCTCAGCTCGGCGGGGCTGCGGCCGACGCTGCCGAGCAGTGCCTGCGCCCGTTGCGCGAAGTCCGGCGGCGCGCCGGGCAGCCGCCCCGCGGCGGCGATCATCCCCTTCTCGTTGACCAACCAACGGCTCGCTCGGGCGTGCAGCACCTGGGCGAGCACTCCCACCACCCGGAACAGGCAGCCGGCGACGTAACCGCTGTCCCCGCCGGCGCTGGCCTTGGCCGCGCCCGCCAGCAGAAACCCGGCCTCCCAGCCACTCGCCACAAGCGCGTCGGCCAGCGCGGGCGGGTACTCCCGGACCTGCTCCCTCAGCCGGGTCAGCTCACCGGTCGGGTCGGCCAGCACCTGGCACAGCGCGACCTCGCCGGCATAGGCCGACGAGTAGAACCCGAGCGGATGCCCAACCTGCGCCCCGACCTCGTACCGGCCGGCCTGGCAGTCCGTCCAGACCCGCCGCACCCGGTCCAGGTCCCGGTAGATCCAGTCCACGGCCGCCCCGCCGATCCGCAACCATCCACCGCCGTCGACCCAGGGACCCCAGCCGCCCGGGGCGGTGAGCGCGACGGCGGTGTCGTCGGCTACCGACGCGGCGACCGCCCGCAACGCCGGCAGGTCAAGCTCGCCCCGGTAGTACAGGCCGAGGTCCCAGTCGGAGTCGGGGCGGTGCTCGGCGCGCGCCCGGCTGCCACCGAGCGCGACGGCGACCACTCCGGTGACGGCGCAGAGTCGAATGGGCAGGTCGGCGGGGATCACCCCACGTCCCAGACCGGTTCCGGGGTCTCCACCACCTCGCTGTCGCCCCGGAACAGCACGAACCGGTCGAAGGAACGGGTGAACCAACGGTCGTGGGTGACCGCGATCACCGTCCCCTCGAACGCGTTCAGGCCCGCTTCCAGGGCCTCCGCGCTGGCCAGGTCGAGGTTGTCGGTGGGCTCGTCGAGCAGCAGCAGCGTCGCCCCGGACAGTTCCAGCAGCAGCACCAGGAAACGGGCCTGCTGACCGCCGGAGAGCGTGCCGAAGCGCTGGTCGCCCTGGGCCGCCAGCTCGTAGCGGCTGAGCACCCCCATCGCCGCGTGCCGGTCCATTCCCGTCCGGTGCTCGTCGCCCCGCCAGAGGATCTCGACAAGCGTCTTCGACATCAGCTCCGGCCGGTCGTGGGTCTGGGAGAAGTGCCCGGGGCGGACCCGGGCGCCCAACCGGGCCGTGCCGTCGTGCGCCACCGGCGCGAGCGCGCCCGCCCCGTCGACCGGCCCGTTGGCCGGGTCGGGGTCGGTGCCGCCCCGGGCCAGCAGCCGCAGGAAGTGCGACTTGCCGCTGCCGTTGGCACCGAGCACCGCCACCCGGTCGCCGTACCAGATCTCCAGGTCGAAGGGGAAGGTCAGGCCGTCGAGCTCCAGCTGCTCGCAGACGACCGCGCGCTTGCCGGTCCGCCCGCCGCTGAGGCGCATCCGGATGTCCTGGTCCTTCGGGGGTACGGGCGGCGGCCCGGCCTCCTCGAACTTGCGCAGCCGGGTCTGCGCGGCCTGGTAGCGCGAGGCCAACCCGTCGTTGTACGCGGCCTTCTGCTTGTACATGAGCATCAGCTCGCGCAGTTTCTGATGCTCCTCGTCCCAGCGTCGACGCAGCTCGTCGAGGCGGGCGTGCCGGGCCACCCGCGCGGAGTGCCAGCTCGCGAAGCCGCCCGGGTGCACCCAGGCGCTGCCGCCCTCGACGGCCACCACCCGGTCGGCGCTCTGGGCCAGCAACTCCCGGTCGTGCGAGACGTAGAGCACCGACTTCGTCGACTCGCGCAGTCGCGCCTCCAGCCAGCGTTTGCCGGGCACGTCGAGGAAGTTGTCCGGTTCGTCGAGCAGCAGCACCTCGTCCGGGCCGCGCAGCAGCAACTCCAACGCGAAGCGCTTCTGCTGCCCGCCGGAGAGGGTGCGCACCGGCCGGTCCCGTACCGCGTCCCAGGGCTGGCCGAGCACGATCGTCGCGACGGTGTCGAAGAGCACCTCGGCGTCGTACCCGCCGGCCTCACCCCAGGCGCCGAGCGCGTCGGCGTACGCCAACTGGGCCTTGGCCGCGGCGTTGCTGAACTTGCCGTGGGCCTCGGCCGCCCGCATGGCCGCCTCGGTCTCGCCGAGCCGGCGGCCGGCGTCCCGCAGCGACGGCGGGGCCAGCGACAGCGCCAGGTCGGCGAGCGTCGACTCGTCGCCGATCATGCCGATGAACTGCCGCATCACGCCCAGGCCACCGGAGCGGGCGACCGCGCCGGTCCGCACCGGCAGGTCACCGGCGACCATCCGCAACAGGGTCGTCTTTCCCGCGCCGTTCGGCCCGACCAGGGCGACCTTGCTGCCCTCGCCCACCCGGAACGACACGTCGGCGAAGAGTTCCCGACCGTCGGGCAGGATGTGCCCGACCGCTGCCACATCCACGTATCCCACGCCGGGATCCTGCCCCAGCGAGGGCGGGAGGGACATCCAATTACCGGGTGACCCGCAGCACCCGGAAGCCCTTCTGGCTGGCGTACCGCTCGACCTGCCAGCCCTGCTCGGTGAGCCAGCGTTGCAGCGAGTCGCCGCCGAGGTGCCGGGCGACGACCAGCCAGCCGACGCCGTTCGTCGCGAGTAGGGGCAGCCAGCGCAGCAGCAGCTCGTGCAGCTCGTCCTTGCCGATCCGGATGGGTGGATTGGACCAGATCTGGGCGAACCGGGTGTCCGCCGGCACGTCGTCCGGGGCGTGGACCCGGACCCGGTCGGCGGCATCGACCCGGGCCGCGTTGGCGGCGGTCAGCTCGCGGGCGCGGGCGTTGACGTCGACGGCCCAGACCGTGCTCGCCGGTGCCAGGTCGGCCAGCACACACGCGATCGGGCCGAACCCGCAGCCGAGGTCGAGCAGGTCACCGGCGGTGTCGGCGGCGGGCAGCTCGGCCTTGCGCAGGAGGACGGCGGTGCCGGGGTCGAGGCGGCTGGCGGAGAAGACACCGCCGGCCGAGACGAGCCGGTAGTCGCGGTCGGCGACGGAGAACTCGACCTCGCGCGGCGGAGCGTCGCTGGCGGGCTGAGCGGTGAAGTAGTGGTCGCCGGTCACGTCGGCAATTCTCGCACCGGCCCGGGCCGACGATGACGCGACCCAGGCGCACATTTCCCCGATATTACCCCCTAAAGGGACAATCACTCCTACTCTGGGCGACATGGTGTATCGGTACGAGTCCGATGAGGACGCTTTCGAGGAGTACCCGGAGCCCGGGTCCGATCTGTCGGTGTTCGGCGCCGGTCCGCCCCCGCCGGCCGGGCCCTCTCCGTCACGCTTCCCCACACCGTCGCTGCCCCGGGCGAACCAGCTCGCCCTGCCGTCGACGCAGCCAGCACCGACCCGTGCCGACATCCCGCCCGCCGCGCCCGCACCCGCGCCCCGCAGCCAGGTCTACACCTCCGCCACGGCGGCGCAGCCCAGAGCCCGGCGCGGCGGCGGCAAGCTGTGGCAGGTGCTGATCGGCGGCGCGGCCGTCCTGGTACTGCTCGCACTCTGCGGCCTCGGTGCCGCCGCGCTGCTCGACGAGCGCGACGGGCAACCGGCGGCCAACCCGA
Source organism: Micromonospora sp. NPDC023888 (assembly GCF_040639415.1). Classification (NCBI taxonomy): domain Bacteria; kingdom Bacillati; phylum Actinomycetota; class Actinomycetes; order Micromonosporales; family Micromonosporaceae; genus Micromonospora; species Micromonospora sp. NPDC023888. The sequence continues at coordinate 15,235 of NZ_JBEZZW010000050.1, forward strand.
CACACCAGCCGAACACCGCGCCGACGTCCGCCGCGGCGGAACCGCTGGCCCTCGATTCCCGGGAATCCGACCAGGCCCCGCTCACCGCCAAGGAACTCTTCCCCGGCAAGGAGCTGAAAGTCACCGCCGGCCAGCCGAGCTACCAGGTGCTCAAGACACAGTCCAGTGGAAGCTGCGCCGTCGCCGCCACCGGCGAGGTCGCCGACCTGCTGACCCTCCTCGGCTGCAACCAGGTCGTCCGAGCCACCCTGCGTACGCCCGACGGCGGCCACCTGGTGACCGCCGGATTGTTCAACCTCACCGACAAGGTCAGCGCGGAACGAGCCCGGGACCGGATCCGCCCACTCCTCGACGAGCGGCAGGGCCGGTTCCGTGGCCTCACCGCCGGCGACGGCACCGACGTGCTGACAAGCGCCCCCGCCCGGGTCGGTTGGCAGGTGCGCGGTCACTACCTGGCGTACGCGCTCGTCGTCCGCGAGGACGGGGCGACGATCAAGTCGGGCGACACCACGGTCCGCGAGATCCTGTTCGACATGATCGAGCTGCACCTCAGCCGGGGTGTCCTGCAACAGCGGGCCGACGGTGGCACCGCCGCCCAGCCGACCCCGGAACCCACCACCGCCCAGCCGACACCGGAGCCCACCACCAGCAGCGCCGACAGCGACCTGCCCGGCGAGTGACCCCCCCGCCACACCGTCGGCGGTCAGCCCTCGACCGGGACCCGCAGTCGACGGGTGAGGTCGGCCCGGCGGGCGTACTCGGACGGATCCGCGGGGTAGCCCACGGCGACCAGGGTCAGCCCGTGCGCGGGAGCCACTGTCACCTCGCTGGAACGCTCCTGGCGGGTGAGCAGGCTGCCCGGCCACTCGACCGGGCGGCGACCGTCCCCGGCCACCAGCATCGCCCCCACCAGGCTGCGCACCATCGCCTGGCAGAACGCGTCGGCCTGCACGGTGGCGACCAGGATGCCGTCCGGGTCGCGGCGCCAGTCCAGTCGGGTCACCTCGCGCCACGTTGTCGCGTTCTCCTTGCGCCGGCAGTACGCGGCGAAGTCGTGCTCACCGACCAGACCTGTCGCGGCGGCATTCAGCGCGGCCAGATCGAGCGGCTTCGGCCAGGCCAGCACCTCGTGCCGGCGTAACGGCTCCGCGCCGAAGGGCGCATCGGTGACCCGGTACTCGTAGCGCCGGAAGGTCGCCGAGAACCGGGCGTCGAAGTCGGCAGGCATCTCGGTCATCGCGCGCACGCGCACGTCGGTGGGGAGCAGCCGGGCCAGGCGACGCAGCAGCCGCCCCTCGTGCTGCCGCCACACGTCGACGGGCAGATCCAGGTGGCAGACCTGCCCGGTGGCGTGGACTCCCGCGTCGGTGCGCCCGGCGACCGTCAGCCCGGTGACCGTGCCGGCACCGAGGACCAGGTCCAGGGCCTCGACGAGCACACCCGCGACGGTGCGCCGGGTCGGCTGGGCGGCCCAGCCGGAGAAGCCCGTGCCGTCGTACGAGACGTCCAGCCGCAGCCGGATCCGCTCGTCCACCTCGTACCTCCTGTTACGGATCGGGCCCGGCACCCCCAGTGGGGTGCCGGGCCCGACGATGCCCTTGATCAGGCCTTGTTCTCGGTGGCCTCGTCGCTGTCCTCGCGGGCGGCGTCGGTGTCACCGGACGCCGACACCGGCGCCTCGGAGTCCTGGTCGGCCGAGGCCGACTGCGGGGTCTCGTCGGCCGGGGCGAGCGCCTCGACCTTGTCCTGCTGCGCGGCCTTGCGGGCGGCGGTCTTCTTGTTCACCTTGGGCTCGGCGACCTGAAGCTCTTCCACCAGCTCGATGATGGCCATCGGCGCGTTGTCACCCTTGCGCGGACCGGTCTTCACGATCCGGGTGTAACCGCCGGGACGGTTGGAGTACCGGGGCGCGATCTGGTCGAACAGGGCGTAGACGACGTCCTTGTCCTTGACGACACCCAGCACCCGCCGCCGCGAGGCGAGGTCACCGCGCTTGGCCTTGGTGATGAGCTGCTCGGCCAGCGGGCGCAGCCGCCGGGCCTTCGTCTCGGTGGTCTGGATCTTGCCGTGCTGGAACAGCGCGGTCGCCAGGTTGGCGAGCATCAGCCGCTCGTGCGAGGGGCTGCCGCCGAGGCGGGGGCCCTTGGTGGGCGTGGGCATTTTTGGTGCTCCTCAGTTGTGGCGGCAGCGCGGACTAGAGCTGCTCGGTCTCGCGGTAGTCGTCGGTGTCGTAGTCGGCCTCGCCGAAGGTGTCCACGACGTGCGCCGGGTCGAAGTTCGGAGCCGAGTCCTTCAGCCCGAGACCCATCCCGGCGAGCTTCATCTTGACCTCGTCGATCGACTTCTGCCCGAAGTTGCGGATGTCGAGGAGGTCGGCCTCGGTACGCCCGATGAGCTCACCAACGGAGTTGATGCCCTCGCGCTTGAGGCAGTTGTAGGAGCGGACGGTGAGGTCCAGCTCCTCGATCGGCAGGGCCAGGTCCGCCGCGAGCTGGGCGTCCTGCGGGGACGGCCCGATGTCGATGCCCTCGGCGGTCTCGTCCAGCTCCCGGGCCAGCCCGAACAGCTCCACGAGCGTCGAACCGGCGGAGGCCAGCGCGGTACGCGGACCCATCGACGGCTTGGTCTCGACGTCGATGATCAGCCGGTCGAAGTCGGTGCGCTGCTCGACACGGGTCGCCTCGACGCGGTAGGTCACCTTCAGCACCGGCGAGTAGATCGAGTCGACCGGGATGCGGCCGATCTCGGCGCCGGACTGCTTGTTCTGCGCCGCCGTCACGTAGCCCCGGCCCCGCTCGACGGTCAGCTCCATGTCGAGCCGGCCCTTGCCGTTGAGGGTGGCGAGCTTGAGATCCGGGTTGTGCACCGAGACGCCGGCCGGCGGCTGGATGTCGCCCGCGGTCACGTCGCCCGGGCCCTGCTTGCGCAGGTACATGCTGACCGGCTCGTCGTGCTCGGAGCTGACGCACAGCTCCTTGATGTTCATGACGAGCTCGACCACGTCCTCCTTGACACCGGGGATCGTGGTGAACTCGTGCAGCACACCGTCGATCTTGATCGAGGTGACGGCCGCGCCCGGGATCGACGACAGCAGCGTACGCCGCAGCGAGTTACCCAGGGTGTAGCCGAAGCCCGGCTCCAGCGGCTCGATGGCGAACCGGGAACGGGTCTCGTTGATCGACTCCTCGGAGAGGGAGGGTCGCTGGCTGATGAGCATCTTGTCTCTTCTCTTCCGGGGCGCCCGCTATTTGACGCCCACGACACAAACTGTTCCGGTGGCCCGCCCCGAAGGACGGGCCACCGCAGGAGCTCCGACTACTTGGAGTAGAGCTCGACGATCAACTGCTCCTGGACCTGCGTGTCGATGACCTGCCGGGCCGGGAGGGAGTGCACGAGCACCTTCATCTGGCTCGGGATGGCCTCAAGCCACGCCGGAACCGTCTTCGAGCCGGCCTGGGCCTGCGCGACGATGAACGGGGTGAGCTCCTTGCTCTTGCCCCGAACCTCGATGATGTCGTGCTCCTTGACGCGGTACGACGGGATGTCGACCTTCTTGCCGTTCACCGTGAAGTGACCGTGCTTGACCAACTGGCGGGCCATGTCCCGCGAGTGGGCGTAGCCGGCCCGGTAAACGACGTTGTCCAGCCGCGACTCGAGGATCTGCAGGAGGACCTCACCGGTCTTCGCCTGCTTGCCAACGGCTTCCTCGTAGTAACCGCGGAACTGCTTCTCCAGCACGCCGTAGACGCGGCGGGCCTTCTGCTTCTCGCGGAGCTGGAGCAGGTACTCCGTCTCCTTGGTGCGGCCGCGGCCGTGCTGCCCGGGCGGGAACGGCCGGGACTCGAACGGGCACTTCGGACCATCGCACTTGCTGCCCTTGAGGAACAGCTTCATCTTCTCCCGCCGGCAACGGCGGCAGTCAGCACCGGTGTAACGAGCCATCTCTCTCTACCTCTCAGACCCGGCGACGCTTCGGCGGACGGCACCCGTTGTGCGGCTGCGGGGTGACGTCGGCGATCTGCCCGACCTCGAGGCCCACGGCCTGCAGCGAACGGATGGCGGTTTCCCGGCCGGAGCCGGGGCCCTTGACGAACACGTCGACCTTGCGCATGCCGTGCTCCATGGCGCGACGCGCGGCAGCCTCGGCGGCCAGCTGCGCGGCGAACGGAGTCGACTTGCGGGAGCCCTTGAAGCCGACCTGGCCGGCGGAGGCCCAGGAGATGACCGCACCGGTCGGGTCCGTGATGGACACGATGGTGTTGTTGAACGTGCTCTTGATGTGCGCCTGCCCGTGGGCGACGTTCTTGCGTTCCTTGCGCCGGACCTTCTTGACAGCGGCTCCGGCACGAGCCTTCGGTGGCATAAGTTTTCTGCGCTCCTATTACTTCTTGCCGGGCTTCTTCTTGCCGGCGACGGTCCGCTTCGGGCCCTTGCGGGTCCGTGCATTGGTCTTGGTCCGCTGGCCACGCACGGGCAGGCCCCGGCGGTGCCGGATGCCGGCGTAGCAGCCGATCTCGACCTTGCGGCGGATGTCAGCGGCGACCTCGCGGCGCAGGTCGCCTTCAACCTTGTAGTTGCCCTCGATGTGGTCGCGGAGCTGCACGAGCTCCTCGTCCGTGAGGTCCCGAGCGCGCTTGTCCGGCGAGATGCCGGTGGCGGCGAGTGTCTCCAGGGCGCGGGTGCGACCGACCCCGAAGATGTAGGTGAGCGCGATTTCCATCCGCTTCTCGCGGGGGAGATCCACGCCGACTAGACGTGCCATGTGCGGGCGTACTCCTCGTGATGTGTGGCGGAGGTGTGGACCCGTCCCATCCCGCTACCGGCCGTCCCGTCTTTCCGACGCGGTGAGCGCCGGCGACCGGGAACGGTCGCTGCCCGAGCGGGCCCCGGCCTCCGACCGGGGGTCAGCCACGAAGGAGTACGACTCGCGTACCGCTCGCGGCTGGGACGAGCATGTGTGATGTGTGTGTCGCTGAGGATCTGCCCGGACCAACGCCACCCGGCCGGACTACGGCCGGACGGGCTGAGTCAGCCCTGGCGCTGCTTGTGGCGCGGGTCGCTGCAGATGACCATGACCCGGCCGTGCCGGCGGATAACCCGGCATTTCTGGCAGATCCTCTTGACGCTCGGCTTGACCTTCACGGTTGCCTTACTTCCCATCTGGCCCGGGGACGCGCGTTGCGCGACGCCGGACGTCGAAGACGGACAGGGACTTCCCGGCCGTCGTCAGGACTACTTGTAGCGGTAGACGATGCGCCCGCGGGTCAGGTCGTACGGCGAGAGTTCGACGACGACCCGGTCCTCCGGAAGAATGCGGATGTAGTGCTGCCGCATCTTGCCGCTGATGTGAGCCAACACCTTGTGGCCGTTCGCGAGCTCCACCCGGAACATGGCGTTCGGCAGGGGCTCGATGACCCGACCCTCGATCTCAATGGCTCCGTCTTTTTTCGGCATGTCCTCCGCTGTCCTGACGTCGATTGCTCCGGGCGGCCCACAACGTCTTACACGGAAATCTGACCAGAATCAGAAGACCGCGCCAGCCGCGGCTCCAGGTCCCACCGAAGCGCAGGGTGGGCATGCCGGAGTGGACGCTGTGCGCCGATCTGAAAGTGTACGCCGGCCTGCGGGCGCTCGCCAAACCGGCCACCCAACACGCCCCCGGGGCGGATGCCGAGCCGTCACCCCAGGGCCAGATGATCTTTAGGAGACCGCCTGTCGATAGGTGACCCGGCCGCTTCCAACCCGGGTCGACGCCACCGGTGGTCAACCAGCCGGCTGCGGATCGTCCCGTTCGTCCGATTCACCGGAACGCAGCTCGCGCCGTCGTTCCCGCTTCGCCCGTTTGCGCTGCCGCCGACGCGCCCGCTCGATCGCCTGACGTCGGGGCTCTCCCCCGGTCAACCCCGTGACCGTACGCACCACGAGCACCGCACCCCAGGGCCCCGCCACCCACGCGGGCCAGAAGTAGAGCAACTGCTGGCTCAGCAGCGACGTCACCGCCCAGATGGTCACGACGATGGCGATCACCTTCAGGTACGGCAGCCACACCTCACCCAACCAGCGTGCGGTGACACCACCGGTCGACACCTGATCGGGCTGGCCGGCCGACGGGCTGACCGCCGGTCCGCCGGGCGAGGCCGGCGCCAGGACCGACGACTGCGACGGCGTCACCGGCGGCAGATCAGTGAGCAGAGCTTCCAACTCGGCGTACGTGCGGGCCGCGTAGGCCCGCTGCAACCGCTCGTCGTACTCGTGCAGGTCCAGTCGACCCTCATTGAGGGCTACCAGTAGCCGGTCGGCCACCGCCGCGCGGTCCGCGTCCGCGGCTCGCATTCCGTCGCGCCCGTCCATGCCGGCAAGCATGCCACTCCCAAGCCAGCCCCGCGCCCCGCCGAAACCGCCCCCACCGGACGCCGCGCGCCGGCCACCCGCCCGCCGGTCGATCATGAGGTTGTTGGCGGGGATAGCGGCGCGCCGTCCCGATAACCTCATGATCAACAGGACGGGACGGGGTGGGGCGGGGCGGGGCGGGACGGGGCGGGGTGGGGTGGGGTGGGGTTTACGGGGTGGTGGAGGCCGCGGGTTGGCGGGCGGTCACCAGGTCGCCCAGGCGGGCGCGGCCTCCGTCGAAGGCCGTGAGCACCCACACGCCGTCGGGCAGCAGCGCCATCGAGTGCTCGACGTGCGCCGCGATCGAGCCGTCCCGGGTGACGACCGTCCAGCCGTCGGCCAACTCGACAGTACGGGGGGACGCCATCGTGATCATCGGCTCGATGGCCAACGCCATGCCGGGCACCAGACGAGGGCCCTTACCCGGCCGGCCGTGGTTGAGCACGTGCGGGTCCTGGTGCATCTCGGTGCCGATGCCGTGCCCGCCGTAGCCGTCGACGATGCCGTACCGGCCGCCCTTGCGAACCGCGCTCTCCACGGCGTGCGAGATGTCGGTGAGGCGGCCCTTGCCGCTTGCCGCACCGCGCGCGGCGGCGGCGATGCCGGCCCACATCGCGTCCTCGGCGACCTCGGCTATCTTCAGCAGGGCCGGGTCGACCTCGCCGACCCCGACGGTGATGGCGGAGTCGCCGTGCCACCCGTCCAGCACCGCACCGCAGTCGATCGAGATCAGATCACCGGCCTGAAGCACCTGCTTCGGCGACGGGATGGCGTGCACGATCTGCTCGTTGACCGAGGAGCAGATCGACGCGGGGAAACCGTGGTAGCCCTTGAACGACGGGACGCCGCCCGCCTCGCGGATTGTCGACTCGGCGATGGCGTCCAGGTCGGCGGTGCTCACACCGGGGGCGACAGCCTCCCGCATCCGGCGAAGCGCCTCGGCGACCACCAGACCGGCGGCCCGCATCTTCTCGATCTGGTCAGGGGTCTTCAGCTGGATGTCCAGCTGGGGACGACGCATGGAGCGATTACCTTTCGTTGCCGAACAGCGGGGCACGTCGTGCGTACCCCGCTGTTCGCACTCTATCCGCCGTGGTCCGGCAGGACCTCAGCCGCCGTACGACCGCAGTGCGTCGATGGCCCGGGTGGTGACGTCCTCCACCGGGCCGGTGGCGTCGATCCCGACCAGCTTGCCCTGAGCGCCGTAGTAGTCGACCAGGGGCGCGGTCTTCTCGCTGTACTCACGAAGCCGGGTGGCGATCGTCTCCGGCTTGTCGTCGTCGCGCTGGAACAGCTCGGCGCCGCACCTGTCGCAGATGCCCGGCCGGGTGGTGGCGTCGAACTCGACGTGCCAGATCTTGCCGCAGCCCCGGCAGGTGCGCCGGCCGGACAGGCGCCGGATCACCTCGTCGTCGTCGACCACCAGCTCCAGGACCAGATCCAGCGCGGTGCCCAGGTCGGCGAGGAGCTTGTCCAGGGCGGCCGCCTGCGGAGTGGTCCGCGGGAAGCCGTCGAGCAGGAAGCCCTCGCTGGCGTCGGGCTCGGCCAGCCGGTCCCGGACCATGTTGATGGTGACCTCGTCCGGGACCAGCTCGCCCGCGTCCATGTACCGCTTCGCCTCGACGCCGAGCGGCGTGCCCTGGGTGACGTTCGAGCGGAAGATGTCTCCGGTCGAGATCTTGGGTACCGACAGGTGCGCGGCGACGAACTCGGCCTGCGTGCCCTTACCCGCACCCGGCGGGCCAACCAGAACGAGTCTCATCTACCGCAGGAACCCTTCGTAGTTCCGCTGCATGAGTTGGCTCTCGATCTGCTTCACGGTCTCCAGACCGACGCCGACCATGATGAGCACAGCGGTGCCACCGAACGGGAAGTTCTGGTACTGCTGGCTGTCCAGCCAGATGAAGAAGAAGTTCGGCAGGATCGAGATGATGCCGAGGTAGAGCGCGCCCGGCAGGGTGATCCGGCTGAGGATGAAGTCCAGGTAGTCCGCCGTCGGCTTGCCCGGCCGGATACCCGGCACGAACCCGCCGTACTTCTTCATGTTGTCCGCGACCTCGGTCGGGTTGAACGTGATCGAGACGTAGAAGTACGTGAAGAAGATGATCAGCAGGAAGTACACCGAGATGTAGATCGGGCTGTTCGGAGCGACCAGGTTGTTCTGGATCCACGCCTGGACCTTGCCCGGGTCGTTCTGGTCGAAGAACTGGAGCGCCAGCTGCGGGAGGTAGAGCAGCGACGAACCGAAGATGACCGGGATCACACCAGCCTGGTTGACCTTCAGCGGGATGTAGGTCGAGGTGCCGCCGTACATCCGCCGGCCGATCATCCGCTTGGCGTACTGCACGGGGATCCGGCGCTGCGCCTGCTCGATGAAGGTGACAGCGGTGATGACCACCAGAACCAGCGCGATGACCAGGGCGAACTTGCCCCAACCCTGGCTGGTCTTGATCTGCCAGCCCTCGCCGGGCAGCCGGGCCGCGATCGAGGTGAAGATCAGCACGGACATGCCGTTGCCGACGCCCCGGTCGGTGATCAGCTCACCGAGCCACATGACCATGCCGGTGCCGGCGGTCATGGTGATCACCAGGATGGTCAGGGTCAGCCAGTCCGGGATGCCGGTGCCGGTCGGGATGATCGGGAACTGGTCGCAGCGGTTCTGGAACAACTGACCCGAGCGGGCCAGGGCCACGAACGCCGAGGCCTGCAGCACACCGAGACCGAGGGTCAGGTAGCGGGTGTACTGCGTGATCTTCGCCTGGCCGGCCTGGCCCTCCTTGCGGAGCTGCTCCAGCCGCGGGATCACGACCGTCAGAAGCTGCAGGATGATCGACGCGGTGATGTAGGGCATGATGCCCAGCGCGAAGACCGAGAGCTGTAGCAGCGCTCCGCCGGAGAAGAGGTTGAGCAGATTCAGCGGGCCCGTCGTGTCACCCGAGATGGAGTCGAGGCACTTCTGCACGTTGCCGTACGAGACGCCCGGGCTGGGGAGCGTCGCACCCAGCCGGTAGACCGCGATGATGCCTACTGTGAACAGCAGCTTCTTGCGCAGGTCAGGCGTACGGAACGCACTGAGAAAGGCGGACAGCAACTTCTTCCTCCTGCGCGAGGCGGGCCGCCGGTGATCCCTGGCGGGTGGGGGTGGACCACGGGCGAGTGCCCGCAATCCATGGCTGGGATGGGACTCTAACAGTCCGACCCCGGTCCGGGCAGATGCGCCCGACTACATAAATCGATTCCGATGTTACCGGGCGCTTGAGGCCCAGGCAGACCATGGCGCCCGCCAGTTGCTCACAACTGGACGGGCGCCATGGGTGTACGCCTTACAGCTCGGTGGCGGAGCCACCGGCAGCAGCGATCTTCTCCTTGGCCGACGCACTGAACGCGTGCGCGGACACCTGGAGCGCCACACCGCCGAGGTCCCCGGTGCCGAGGACCTTGACCGGGTGACCCTTGCGGACCGCGCCGGACTCGACGAGCTCCAGCGGGCCGACCTGACCACCATTCGGGAACAGCTCAGCGAGTCGGTCCAGGTTTACCACCTGGAAGACCACCTTGAACTTGTTCTTGAAGCCCTTCATCTTCGGCAGGCGCATGTGGATGGGCATCTGCCCACCCTCGAACGCCGCCGAGATGTTCTTCCGGGCCTTGGAACCCTTGGTACCGCGACCAGCGGTCTTGCCCTTGGAACCCTCACCGCGACCCACGCGGGTCTTCGCGGTCTTGGAACCGGGCGCCGGGCGCAGGTGATGCACCTTGATCGTCATTACTCGACCTCCTCGACCTTCACGAGGTGGCTCACAGTGAAGATCATGCCGCGGATCTCGGGCCGGTCCTCCTTGACCACCACGTCGTTGATCCGCTTGAGACCGAGCGAACGCAGCGACTCACGCTGGTTGTGCTTGGTCCCGATACCGGACCGGAGCTGGGTGACCTTCAGGCGTGCCATCAGTGCGCCACCCCCGCACGCGACGCCAGCATGGCGGCCGGCGCGACGTCCTCCACCGGCAGACCACGACGCGCCGCGACCTGCTCGGGGGACTCAAGCCCCTTCAGGGCCGCCACGGTGGCGTGCACGATGTTGATCGGGTTCGACGAGCCGAGGCTCTTGGAGAGCACGTCGTGGATCCCGGCGCACTCCAGCACGGCGCGCACCGGGCCACCGGCGATGACACCCGTACCGGCCGAGGCCGGCTTGAGCAGCACGACGCCAGCGGCGTCCTCACCCGTCACCGGGTGCGGGATCGACTGACCGATCCGCGGGACCTTGAAGAAGTGCTTCTTGGCCTCCTCGACACCCTTGGCGATGGCCGCGGGCACCTCCTTGGCCTTTCCGTAGCCCACGCCGACCGTGCCGTCGCCGTCGCCCACGATCACCAGGGCGGTGAAGCTGAAGCGACGACCACCCTTCACGACCTTGGCGACGCGGTTGATCGCGACGACCCGCTCAAGGTGCGGGGTCTTCTCGACGGGCGCGTTTCCGCGGCCGCCCTCACGGCGGTTGTCGCGGCGACCACCCTCGTTGCCACCGGACCCGCCGCCACGGCGCTGTTGACCTGGCATCAGCAGCCTTCCTTATCTCTCGTGACGGGGTTGTTAGAACTCGAGCCCGGCTTCGCGGGCGGCGTCGGCAAGCGCGGCGACTCGCCCCGCGTACCGGTTACCGCCGCGGTCGAAGACGACCTTGGAGACGCCGGCGGCCTTGGCCCGCTCGGCGAGCAGTGCGCCCACCTTGCCGGCGAGGGCGCTCTTGTCGCCCTCCGTACCGCGCAGCGAGGCGTCCAGGGTCGACGCCGACGCCAGGGTGTGGCCCTTGGTGTCGTCGACGATCTGGGCGACCATGTGCCGCAGCGAACGGGTGACGACCAGGCGCGGACGCTCGGACGTACCGCTGACGTTCTTGCGGACGCGGAAGTGCCGACGCGCACGCCCAACGGCGCGCTTGGCGGCGACACCGCGGCGGCGCTTGAGCAGCGTGGCGCTCACTTCTTACCTGCCTTTCCGGCCTTGCGGCGGATGACCTCGCCCTGGTACTTGACGCCCTTGCCCTTGTAGGGCTCCGGCGGGCGGATCTTCCGGATGTTGGCGGCGACCTCACCGACCTGCTGCTTGTCGATGCCAGCCACGTGGAACAGGGTCGGCCGCTCCACCGTGAAGGTGATGCCCGCCGGGGCGGGGACGACCACCGGGTGCGAGAACCCGAGCGCGAACTCGAGGTCCGAACCCTTGGCGGTGACCCGGTAACCGGTGCCGGCGATCTCCAGGCTCTTGCGGTAGCCCTCGGTGACCCCGACGATCATGTTGGCAACCAGCGTACGGCTCAGGCCGTGGAGTTCCTTGGCCTTGCGCTCGTCGTTCGGCCGGTTGACGTTGAGCTGCCCATCCTCGGCCCGCTCGACCGTGATCGGCTCGGCGAGGGTGTGCTCAAGCTGGCCCTTGGGGCCCTTGACCTTGACGGTCTGCCCGTCGATCGTGATGTCGACGCCGGCTGGTACCGGGATCGACTTACGTCCAATTCGCGACATTTCTACCAGTCTCCCGTTACCAGACGAAGGCGAGGACTTCCCCGCCAACACTCCGCTTGCGGGCCTGCCGGTCGGTCAGCAGCCCCTGGGACGTCGAAATGATCGCCACGCCCAGCCCACCGAGCACCCGCGGGAGCCCGTCCGACTTGGCGTACACCCGGAGACCGGGCTTGGACACGCGCTTGATGCCGGCCAGGCTCCGCTCGCGGTTCTGGCCGTACTTCAGCTCGACGACCAGTCGCTTGCCGACGGCACCCTCCTCGGGCTCCTCGACCGACCAGGTGGCGATGTAACCCTCGGCCTTCAGGACCTCGGCGATGTTCGCCTTGATCTTGGAGTAGGGCATCTTCACCTGATCGTGGTACGCCTGGTTGGCGTTACGCAGACGCGTGAGCATGTCTGCGATCGGGTCGGTCATCGTCATGGATTTCGTCAGCCTTTCTCGCCGGGGTTCCCGGGGCATCAGCCCCGGGCCTACGGCGAAGAGCAATACCTAATCGGTGCAGGAGTTCCCGGCCGACGGCCGGGACGCGGTCGCCCTTACCAGGAAGCCTTGGACACGCCCGGCAGCTCACCGCGGTGAGCCATCTCCCGGATGCAGACCCGGCAGAGCCCGAACTTGCGGTAGACCGCCTTCGGACGCCCGCACCGCTGGCAGCGGGTGTACGCGCGAACCGAGAACTTCGGCTTCGCGGCCGCCTTGATGATCAGCGCCTTCTTGGCCATCTCAGTTCTCCTTGAACGGGAAGCCCAGGAGCTTGAGCAGCGCCCGGCCCTCGTCGTCGGTCGTGGCGGTCGTGACCACCGTGATGTCCATGCCCCGCTGGCGATCGATCCGGTCCTGGTCGATCTCGTGGAACACCGACTGCTCGGTCAGACCGAACGTGTAGTTGCCGTGCCCGTCCAGCTTGCGCCCGTCCAGACCGCGGAAGTCGCGGATACGCGGCAGCGAGATGGACAGCAGCCGGTCCAGGAACTCCCACATCCGGTCGCCGCGAAGGGTCACCTTCGCACCGATCGGCATGCCCTCGCGCAGCTTGAACTGCGCGATGGACTTGGTCGCCCGCCGCACCTGCGGCTTCTGGCCGGTGATCGTGGCGAGGTCGCGGACCGCGCCATCGATCAGCTTGGCGTCGCGAGCAGCCTCGCCGACACCCATGTTGACGACGATCTTGACCAGCCGCGGCACCTGCATGGGGTTGCCGTAGCTGCGCTGCTCACGCAGCTGGGCCACGATCTCGTTGCGGTACCGCTCCTTGAGGCGCGGCAGGGTCTTTTCGGTAGCCGTGGTCATCACAGGTCCTTACCGGTGCTACGCGCGATGCGGACCTTCTGGCCGTTGTCGTCGATCCGGTAACCGACGCGGGTCGGCTTGCCGTCGGAGTCCAGGACCTGCACGTTCGAGACGTGGATCGGGGCCTCCTGGGTGACGATGCCGCCGGTCTTGGCGCCACGCTGGGTGGTGCTGATGCGGGTGTGCTTCTTGACCCGGTTCACGCCCTCGACCAGGACCTTGTCCTGCCGCGGGTAGGCCTGAATGACCTTGCCCTTGGCACCCTTGTCCTTGCCGGCGATGACGACGACCGTGTCGCCCTTCTTGACCTTCACGGTCACAACACCTCCGGCGCGAGGGAAATAATCTTCATGAACCGCTTGTCCCGCAGCTCCCGGCCCACCGGGCCGAAGATGCGGGTACCACGCGGGTCCCCGCCGTCCTTGATGATGACGGCGGCGTTCTCGTCGAAGCGGATGTACGAGCCGTCCGGCCGACGCCTCTCCTTGGCCGTGCGAACGACGACCGCCTTGACGACGTCGCCCTTCTTCACACCGGCACCCGGGATCGCGTCCTTGACCGTGGCCACGATGACGTCGCCGATGCTCGCGTAGCGCCGACCCGAGCCACCGAGAACCCGGATGCACAGGATCTCCCGAGCACCCGTGTTGTCGGCGACGCGCAGTCGCGACTCCTGCTGAATCACGTCTATCTCCTATGTCTGCCGGTTCTCCGGCCGCCGTAGCGGCCGGAGCCTGGCGGAACCTACGCCCGACGCAACGCCGGGCGAGCTCGAGCCTTCGCTACTTGGCCTTTTCCAGGATCTCCACGATCCGCCAACGCTTCGTGGCGCTCAGCGGCCGGGTCTCCATGATGAGAACCCGGTCACCGGTGCCAGCGGCGTTCTGCTCGTCGTGCACCTTCAGCTTGGCCGTACGGCGCATGATCTTGCCGTACAGCGCGTGCCGAACCCGGTCCTCGACCTCGACCACGACGGTCTTGTCCATCTTGTCGCTGATCACCAGGCCCTCGCGGACCTTGCGGCGCGACCGCGCGGCGGCGGTGGCGGTCTCTTCGGTCATGATGCAGTCACCTCAGTCGGCGCGGCCGAGAGCCCCAGCTCGCGCTCACGCATGATCGTGTAGATCCGGGCGATCTCCCGACGGATGACCTGCAACCGCCGGTTGTTGTCCAGCTGCCCGGTTGCGGCCTGCACGCGGAGGTTGAACAGCTCCGCCTTGGCCTCCCGCAGCTTCGTGACCAGCTCCTCTTCGGAGAGCTCACGCAGCTCGGTCGCCTTAACGCCCGCTGCCATCAGGATTCACCCACTTCGCGCGTAACAATGCGGCACTTCATCGGGAGCTTGTGGATCGCGCGACGCATGGCCTCTCGCGCGGTCTGCTCGTTGGGGAAGGACATCTCGAAGAGAACCCGCCCCGGCTTGACGTTGGCGACCCACCACTCGGGCGAACCCTTACCGGAACCCATCCGGGTCTCGGCAGGCTTCTTGGTGAGGGCCTGGTCCGGGAAGATCGTGATCCAGACCTTGCCACCACGCTTGATGTGGCGAGTCATCGCGATACGTGCCGACTCGATCTGCCGGTTCGTCACGTACGCCGGCTCGAGAGCCTGGATCCCGAACTCGCCGAACACCACCCGGTTACCACCCTTGGACGCGCCACTGCGGTCCGGGTGGTGCGGCTTGCGGAAGCCCTTCGGGGGCTTGCGCGGCATCAGCATCTGTCAGCCCTCCTGCTGCGTTTCTGCCGGAGCAGCCGCGGCGGCGACAGCAGCGCTGTCCACCGGCTCGCCGCTCGGCGTCTCGGCCTGCTGCGCGATGGTGGTCGCAGCAGCCCGCCCGGCCTCGGTGCCACCGGCCGTGGTGCCGGACGAACCCGACCGACCACGACGCGGACGCTCGGGACGGTCGCCACGCTCACCACGACGCGGGCGGGACGGACCGGCCTCGGCCGGAGCCTCCCGGCCCGGGACGGCGTCGCCCTTGTAGATCCAGACCTTCACACCGATCCGGCCGAACGTGGTACGGGCCTCGAAGAAGCCGTACTCGATGTTGGCCCGCAGCGTGTGCAGCGGAACCCGGCCCTCACGGTAGAACTCGGTCCGGCTCATCTCGGCGCCGCCGAGGCGGCCCGAGACCTGAACCCGGATGCCCTTGCAGACCGGGTTCTTCATCGCCGACTGCATGGCCTTGCGCATCGCCCGACGGAAGCTGACCCGGCTGGACAGCTGCTCGGCCACGCCCTGCGCGACCAGCTGAGCGTCCGACTCGGGGTTCTTCACCTCGATGATGTTCAGCTGAACCTGCTTGCCGGTGAGCTTCTCAAGCTCGCCGCGGATCCGGTCGGCCTCCGCACCCTTACGGCCGATGACGATGCCCGGCCGGGCGGTGTGGATGTCGACCCGGACCCGGTCGCGGGTGCGCTCGATGTCGACCTTGGAAATCCCGGCACGCTCGAGGCCCTTGGACATCATGCGGCGAATCTTGACATCTTCGCCGATGTAGTCCTTGTAGAGCTTGTCCGCGAACCAGCGGGACTTCCAGTCGGTCGAGATGCCGAGCCGGAACCCAGTGGGGTGAACCTTCTGACCCATTACTCGGCGTCCTCCGTCTTGCTCTGCGCTTCGGCCGGTGCGGCCTCCGTGGCCGGGGCGGCCTTCTTCGCCGCGGCCTTCCTCGGCGCTGCCGGCGCGACCGCTTCGACCGCCACGGTGATGTGGCAGGTGCGCTTGCGGATTCGGTACGCCCGACCCTGCGCCCGCGGCTGGAACCGCTTCATCGTCGGGCCCTCGTCCACGAAGGCCTCGCTGACGAGCAGCGCGTCGGGGTCCAGCCGCTCGTTGTTCTCCGCGTTGGCGATCGCGCTAGCGAGCACCTTGTACACCTGCTCGCTCGCAGCCTGCGGCGCGAACTGCAGCACCGTGAGCGCCTCCTTCGCGGGCAGGCCGCGGACGAGGTTGACCACCCGGCGCGCCTTCATCGGCGAGATGCGCACGTGCCGCGCAACCGCCCGCGCGCCCGGAAGCACCGGAGCGTCGCCCTTTCCTGGCATCGCTGTAACCCCTTGTTCCCTCTATCCGTATGCCCGCGGCGTCAGCGCCGACGGCTCTTCCGGTCGTCCTTCTCGTGACCCTTGAACGTGCGGGTCAGCGCGAACTCGCCGAGCTTGTGCCCGACCATCGCCTCGGTCACGAACACCGGGACGTGCTTGCGTCCGTCATGAACGGCGATCGTGTGCCCCAGCATCTCGGGGATGATCGTCGAACGCCGCGACCAGGTCTTGATCACGTTCTTGGAGCCCTTGTCGTTCTGTACTTCCACCTTCTTGAGCAGGTGGTCGTCGACGAACGGGCCCTTCTTCAGGCTGCGAGGCATGTCTTATCTCCCTCAGCCGCGCTTACGCGTGGCGTAGCGGCGGCGGACGATCAGCCGGTCACTCGGCTGGCCCTTACGGCGGGTGCGGCCCTCGGGCTTACCCTGCGGGTTGACCGGGTGGCGACCACCGGAGGTCTTACCCTCACCACCACCGTGCGGGTGGTCGACCGGGTTCATGGCGACACCACGGACGGTCGGGCGCTTGCCCTTCCACCGCATCCGGCCGGCCTTGCCCCAGTTGATGTTCGACTGGTCGGCGTTGCCGATCTCGCCGATGCTGGCGCGGCAGCGCACATCCACCCGCCGGATCTCGCCGGACGGCATACGCAGGGTCGCGTACGCGCCCTCGCGGCCGAGCAGCTGGATACCGACGCCGGCGGAACGGGCCAGCTTGGCCCCGCCACCCGGACGCAGCTCCACGTTGTGGATCGTGGTACCGACCGGGATGTTGCGCAGCGGCAGGTTGTTACCCGGCTTGATGTCGGCGCCCGGCCCGGACTCGACGCGGTCGCCCTGCTTCAGGTCCTTCGGCGCGATGATGTACCGCTTCTCGCCGTCGGCGTAGTGCAGCAGCGCGATGCGCGCCGTGCGGTTCGGGTCGTACTCGATGTGAGCGACCTTCGCCGGCACGCCGTCCTTGTCGACCCGCTTGAAGTCGATCAGACGGTACTGGCGCTTGTGACCGCCGCCGTGGTGCCGCGTGGTGATCCGGCCGTGGGCGTTACGCCCGCCCTTCTTCGGCAGCGGAACCAGCAGCGACTTCTCCGGCGTGGACCGGGTGATCTCGGCGAAGTCAGCGACACTCGAGCCACGTCGGCCCGGCGTCGTCGGCTTGTACTTACGGATAGCCATTGTCTACACCCCTCAGCTGACCGGGCCGCCGAAGGCCTCGATGCGGTCACCGTCAGCCAGCTTCACGATCGCCCGCTTGGTCGCCTTGCGCTGACCGAAGCCGGTCTTGGTGCGCTTGCGCTTACCCTGGCGGTTGAGCGTGTTGACCGTCAGGACGCGGACGTTGAAGATCTGCTGGATAGCGATCTTGATCTCGGTCTTGTTCGCGTCCGGGTGCACCAGGAAGGTGTACCAGTTCCGGTTCAGCTCGCTGTAGCTCTTCTCCGAGACGACCGGCGCCACGATGATGTCGCGCGGGTCGGCGATCGTGCTCACTTGCCACCCTCCTCGGTGGTCTCGGCGGGCACGCCCAGGAACTCGTCCAGGGCGTCCTTGGTGAAGACCACGTCGTCGGCCACCAGCACGTCGTACGTGTTCAGCTGGCCGGACTCGATCAGGTGCACGCGCGGCTCGTTGCGCAGCGACACCCAGTTCAGCTCGTCGGTGCTGCTCAGCACGACCAGGACCCGACGGGCCTCGGTGAGCTTGGTCAGCGTGGCCAGGGCCGCCTTGGTCGACGGCTTCTCGCCCGAGACGAACGCCTCGACGACGTGCACCTGCCCGGCGCGGGCCCGGTCGGAGAGGGCACCCCGCAGAGCGGCTGCCTTCATCTTCTTCGGGGTCCGCTGGCTGTAGTCGCGCGGCACGGGACCGTGCACGACGCCACCGCCGGCGAACTGCGGCGCGCGGATCGAGCCCTGCCGGGCGCGACCGGTGCCCTTCTGCTTGTACGGCTTCTTGCCGCCACCAGCAACCTCGGCGCGGGTCTTGGTCTTGTGCGTGCCCTGTCGGGCCGCCGCGAGCTGGGCCACCACGACCTGGTGCATCAGCGCGACGTTGGCCTGCACGTCGAAGATGTCCGCCGGCAGCTCGACGGAGCTGCTGGTGGTGCCTTCGACGGTGCGCACGTCAACGGTGGTCACTTGGCCGCACCGCCCTTCTTCACCTTGATCTTGGCCGCGGTACGGACCAGAACCAGCGCGCCCTTGGGGCCAGGAATGGCACCCCGGACGAGCAGGAGGTTGTTCTCGGTGTCGACCGCCTGGACGGTCAGGTTCTGCACGGTGTACCGCACGCCACCCATCCGACCGGCCATCCGGGTGCCCTTGAAGACGCGACCGGGGGTCGCGCAGGCGCCGATGGAACCGGGCGAGCGGTGCTTGCGCTCGACACCGTGGCTGCTGCCCAGACCGTGGAAGCCGTGCCGCTTCATGGCGCCGGCGAAGCCCTTGCCCTTGGTCTTGCCGGTGACGTCGATGGTGACGCCGGCCGGGAACTCCTCGACAGTGACTTCCTGGCCGAGCGAGTACTCCCCCGCGTCGGTGGTGCGCAGCTCGACGATGTGCCGGCGCGGCGCCACGTCCGCCTTGGCGTAGTG
Organism: Micromonospora sp. NPDC023888; assembly: GCF_040639415.1. Taxonomy (NCBI): domain Bacteria; kingdom Bacillati; phylum Actinomycetota; class Actinomycetes; order Micromonosporales; family Micromonosporaceae; genus Micromonospora; species Micromonospora sp. NPDC023888. Next base: position 34,086 of record NZ_JBEZZW010000050.1, read on the forward strand.
CCCGCTGATCGGCTTCTTGACCTTGCGCGGGTCGATGGTGCCGTAGGCCAGCTGGACCGCGGAGTAACCGTCCTTCTCGGCGCTACGAACCTGGCTGATGACGCACGGGCCGGCCTCGACCACGGTCACGGGAACAACACGGTTGTTGTCCCAGACCTGGGTCATGCCGAGCTTGGCGCCCAGGATCCCCTTGACTTGCCTGTCCATTTGTCCGGTCCCTACAGCTTGATCTCGATGTCGACGCCAGCCGGCAGGTCGAGGCGCATGAGCGAGTCGACCGTCTTCGGGGTCGGGTCGATGATGTCGATCAGCCGCTTGTGCGTGCGCATCTCGAAGTGCTCGCGCGAGTCCTTGTACTTGTGCGGCGAGCGGATAACGCAGAAACGGTTGATCTCCGTGGGCAGCGGCACCGGGCCCGCGACCTGCGCCCCGGTGCGCGTCACCGTCTCGACGATCTTCCGAGCCGAGGAGTCGACGACCTCGTGGTCATAGGCCTTGAGCCGGATGCGGATCTTCTGTCCCGCCATGGTGGCTTCTGTTCCTTCTCTCGATGCCGCTGTGTTGCGGGCGCCTGTGCCGGCTGGCACAGGCCCACTTCGCCGACCCCCGCGGTCGGGCGTGTCGCGCCCTCGGGCCGAGCTCCGCCCCGTGGTTCCGGAGTGGTGCTGACCGCGCGGTGGGTCAAGGCGCCGATCGCATTACCGCGACCTGAACGCCGTGCGAGGGTGGTTGGCGACTGGGCCGCCAACCACCCTACGCTCGACTGTCTCGCCACCCGGAGGTTCAGCGAAAGCCGAACACAGGCGACGAACTGTCGTTACGCAACCTGACTAGTATGCCGCACGACCGGCGGCGGGTCTAATCGGGGTTACCTAGTTCACTTGATGATCTTGGTGACGAACCCGGCGCCGACGGTGCGGCCACCCTCGCGGATCGCGAACTTGAGGTTCTCCTCCATGGCGATGGGCTGGATCAGCTTCACCGACATGGACGTGTTGTCACCCGGCATGACCATCTCGGTGCCCTCGGGGAGGGTGACGACACCGGTGACGTCCGTGGTCCGGAAGTAGAACTGCGGACGGTAGTTCTGGAAGAACGGGGTGTGGCGGCCGCCCTCCTCCTTGGAGAGGATGTAGACCGTCGCCTCGAACTCCGTGTGCGGGGTGTTCGAGCCCGGCTTCACGACGACCATGCCGCGCTCGACCTCGTCGCGCTTGGTGCCACGCAGCAGCAGGCCGACGTTCTCGCCTGCGCGGGCGTCGTCCAGGGTCTTCCGGAACATCTCGATCGCGGTGACCTTGGTCTTGAAGCTCTTCTCCTTGATACCGACGAGCTCAACATCCTCGTTCGGCAGGAGAACGCCGCGCTCCACGCGACCGGTGACGACGGTGCCACGACCGGTGATCGTGAAGACGTCCTCGACCGGCATCAGGAACGGCATGTCGACCTCGCGCTCCGGCTGCGGGATCGAGGTGTCGACAGCGGTCATCAGGTCCAGCAGCTTGCCGGTCCACTCGGGGTCACCCTCGAGGGCCTTCAGCGCCGAAACCCGAACGACCGGCAGGTCGTCACCCGGGTACTCCTGCGAGGAGAGCAGCTCACGGACCTCGAGCTCGACGAGCTCCAGGAGCTCCTCGTCATCGACCATGTCGCTCTTGTTGAGCGCCACGACGATGTACGGCACACCAACCTGACGGGCCAGCAGCACGTGCTCGCGGGTCTGCGGCATCGGGCCGTCGGTCGCCGCGACCACCAGGATCGCGCCGTCCATCTGCGCGGCACCGGTGATCATGTTCTTGATGTAGTCCGCGTGGCCGGGGCAGTCGACGTGCGCGTAGTGCCGCGCCTCGGTCTGGTACTCGACGTGCGCGATCGAGATCGTGATACCGCGGGCCTTCTCCTCCGGCGCCTTGTCGATCTCGTCGAACGGCGTGTAGGGGTTCAGGTCCGGGAACTGGTCGTGCAGGACCTTGGTGATGGCCGCCGTCAGCGTCGTCTTACCGTGGTCGATGTGACCAATGGTGCCGATGTTGACGTGCGGCTTAGTCCGCTCGAACTTAGCCTTCGCCACTGGTGTCCTCCTGTGGACTTCTTGGTTCGTACGCCCGGCGCGCCGGTCGGCGCTTAGGACTCTGTCGACAGCCTTTCCGACCTGACGGTCGGAGAGCCTTTGTGGGTTCTGCGGCGATGAAGCCTACAGGCCCGGTCTCACGCGATCCGATCGTGGTGGCCGCGGGCGGGTAACCCTCCCGCGACCGACCACGAATCACCTGCTCAGGGCGTTACTCGCCCGTTGCCTTCGCGATGATCTCCTTCGCGACGCTCTGCGGAACCTCGGCGTAGGAGTCGAACTGCATGCTGTAGCTAGCCCGGCCCTGGGTCTTCGACCGCAGGTCGCCGACGTAGCCGAACATCTCCGACAACGGCACCAGAGCCCTGACGATGCGGGCGCCACTGCGCTCCTCCATCGCCTGGATGATGCCGCGGCGGGAGTTGAGGTCACCGATGACGTCACCCATGTTCTCCTCAGGAGTGGTGACTTCAACGGCCATCATCGGCTCGAGCAACGCGGGATCGGCCTTGCGGGCCGCGTCCTTCATCACCATCGAGCCGGCGATCTTGAATGCCATTTCCGACGAGTCGACCTCGTGGTACTGGCCGTCAAGCAGAGTCAGCTTCACACCGACGAGCGGGAAGCCCGCGAGGATGCCGTACTGCAGCGCGTCCTGCGCACCGGCGTCCACCGACGGGATGAACTCCCGGGGGATCCGGCCGCCGCTGACGGCGTTGGCGAACTCGTAGGTCGGCGATTCGTTGTCCAGCGGCAGCGGCTCGACGCTCACGATCACGCGGGCGTACTGGCCGGAACCACCGGTCTGCTTCTTGTGGGTGTACTCGACCTTGTCCACCTTGCGGCGGATGGTCTCGCGGTACGCCACCTGCGGCTTGCCGACGTTGGCCTCGACGTTGAACTCGCGGCGCATCCGGTCGACCAGGATGTCCAGGTGCAGCTCACCCATGCCGGAGATGACCGTCTGACCGGTCTCCTCGTCCAACTGGACGCGGAAGGTCGGGTCCTCCTCGGCCAGCCGCTGGATGGCGGTGCCGAGCTTCTCCTGGTCGGACTTGGTCTTCGGCTCGATCGCCACCGAGATGACCGGCTCCGGGAAGGTCATGGACTCCAGGATCACCGGGTTCGCCGGGTCGGAGAGCGTGTCGCCGGTGGTGGTCTGCTTGAGACCCTGCACGGCGATGATGTCGCCGGCCTGCGCCGACGGACGCTCTTCCCGCTTGTTGGCGTGCATCTGGTAGATCTTGCCGATGCGCTCCTTGCGGTCCTTGGTGGAGTTGACCACCTGGGAACCGGAATCGAGCGTGCCGGAGTAGACCCGCACGTAGGTGAGCTTACCGAGGTGCTTGTCCGTCTGGATCTTGAACGCCAGGCCGGAGAACGGCTCCGAGTTGGACGGCTTCCGCAGCAACGGGGTCTCACCGTCGGGGGCCGTACCCTCGATGGCCGGAACGTCGAGCGGCGACGGCAGGAAGTCGACAACGGCGTCGAGCATGGGCTGAACGCCCTTGTTCTTGAACGCCGAGCCGCACAGCACCGGGTTGGCCTTGCCGGCGATGGTGGCACGCCGAATGGCGGCCTTGATCTCCTCGACGGAGACCTCCTCGCCTTCCAGGTACTTCTCCATCACCGCGTCGTCGACGTCGGCCAGGGTCTCCATCAGCTTCTCGCGCCACTCGGCCGCGGAGTCGGCCAGGTCGGCCGGGATCTCCTCGATCGCGTAGTCCTCACCCTTCTGGGTCTCCCCACGCCAGGTGAGCGCGCGCATGCCGATCAGGTCGACGACACCGATGTGGTCGCCCTCGAGCCCGATCGGGATCTGGAGCACCAGCGGGGTGGCGTTCAGCCGGTCGATCATCATCTGCACGCAGCGGAAGAAGTCGGCGCCGGTCCGGTCGAGCTTGTTGACAAAGCACATCCGCGGGACGTTGTACTTGTCGGCCTGCCGCCAGACGTTCTCCGTCTGCGGCTCCACGCCGGCGACACCGTCGTAGACCGCGACCGCACCATCCAGCACCCGCAGCGACCGCTCGACCTCGACGGTGAAGTCGACGTGACCGGGCGTGTCGATGATCTGGATCGTGTGGCCCTTCCACTCACACTTGGTAGCAGCGGAGGTGATGGTGATGCCACGCTCCTGCTCCTGCTCCATCCAGTCCATGACGGCAGCGCCCTCGTGGACCTCACCGATCTTGTACGTGATGCCGGTGTAGAACAGGATCCGCTCGGTGGTCGTGGTCTTACCGGCATCGATGTGCGCCATGATGCCGATGTTGCGTACGTTGGCGAGCGCGTCTGCGGCGGCCACTTCAATCCCTACTTATCGTCGTCTCGACACAACTGGTGGCGGTTCCGGCGCCCGGAGGCGCCGGAACCAGGGTGTTACCAGCGGTAGTGCGCGAAGGCCTTGTTCGACTCGGCCATCTTGTGCGTGTCCTCGCGCCGCTTGACGGCGGCACCGAGGCCGTTGCTCGCGTCGAGCAGCTCGTTCATCAGCCGCTCGACCATGGTCTTCTCGCGCCGGGCGCGCGAGTAGGTGACCAGCCAGCGCAGGCCCAGCGTGGTCGCCCGGGTCGGGCGGACCTCGACCGGAACCTGGTAGGTGGCGCCACCGACGCGACGGCTGCGCACCTCGAGGGTCGGCTTGACGTTGTCCATCGCCCGCTTGAGGGTGACGACCGGGTCGGTGCCGGACTTCTCGCGGCAGCCCTCCAGGGCCGCGTACACGATGGACTCGGCGAGCTGACGCTTGCCGCGCAGCAGGATCTTGTTCACCAGCTGGGTGACCAGCGGCGAGTTGTACACCGGGTCAGCGACCAGTGGCCGCCGCGGAGCGGGTCCCTTACGCGGCATGTCAGCTCTTCTCCTTCTTCGCGCCGTAACGGCTGCGCGCCTGCTTGCGGTTACGGACACCCTGGGTGTCGAGCGAACCGCGAACGATCTTGTAACGCACGCCGGGGAGGTCCTTCACCCGGCCGCCGCGCACGAGCACGATCGAGTGCTCCTGGAGGTTGTGACCGACGCCCGGGATGTAGGCGGTCACCTCGATCTGGCTGCTGAGCTTCACGCGAGCGACCTTGCGCAGCGCCGAGTTCGGCTTCTTCGGGGTGGTGGTGTACACGCGGGTGCACACGCCGCGCCGCTGAGGGGAACCCTTCAGCGCCGGGGTCTTGGTCTTGGTCGTCTTCGCCTGGCGGCCCTTTCGGACCAGCTGCTGGATCGTGGGCACCGGGTTTCTCCGCTCCCTTCGGCCGCATTCGCGGCCGCGCCGTCTGCTCGTTAGCCGGCCTGCTGACCGGCTCTCCTACATTCCGACCTGGGCCACCTCACGGAGGCCCCGGCACCCGCGGTCGGGCGTGTCGCCCTCTTCACGGTCCCGTTGCGGACGCTTGCGCGTGCGATCGGGTTTGTGTCACCGGCGCGCGGGTCGCCCCGCCCCGGATCCTTGGCTTGTCGTGCCGCCGTCCGGAATCCGGAAACAGCGCACGCACGAGTTGCCCGGGCATGCCCGGGCACAAGGGGAAAGAGTACCTACCACAACCGCCCAGGTCAAAACGGAAGGGCCCGGCGACTGTCTCACACCCGCCGGTCGAATCTCGTTTTGCCCCGTCGCCCGCGATGGGCACCTACGAACACAAGTGTACCGGCTTCCCCGCGGGACCACCCGTCACCCCCGGGCCGGACAGCGGCGAGGGGGTGCAAAGGCGGGTCAGGTGCCGGAGCGGACCGTGACCAGCCTCAGGTCAGGGTGAGCAGCAGCGCCACTCCGAGACCCAGGACGCTGAGCAGTGCCCCCGCCGCGCCACAGCTCATTCCGGCCACCGCGAGCCCTCTGCCGGTGAACCGGACCGCAGGAGGCGCGGCCGGACGGCGGATCTGCCGCCGGCCGAGCAGACCGGCGACGATCGCCCCCACCCCGGCCAGCAACCCGAGCGTTGCGAAAGCTCCGGAAGCCCAGGCCCCGCCCTCGTTCGCGAAGGCCACCCCGAAGCAGATCACCAGGAACGACACCAGGACCGACGCGATCCCTGCCACCAGGGCCCCGATGGCAAGCCCAGACGTGACCGGTGCCACATCCAGGTGCACGACACCGAACGGGGTGCCCGCCACCGCCTCCACCCGTTTCGGCGGCCGGTGCTGGGCGTCGGCAGGTGGCGGAACCGGATGCCCCGGCATCCCAGCCCAACCCGGCGCGGGACCGGACGGCGGACCCCAACCCGGCGGGACACCGGGCCCGGACTGCGGCGGACCCCAACCCGACGGCATGCCGGCCCCGGACTGCGGCGGACCCCAACCGGGCGGCATTCCAGGCCCAGGTTGCGGCGGACCCCACCCGTACGGGCCACCGGACGACGGCGGACCCCAACCCGGCGGTGTCGGGGTGGGCACCCCGGAGGCCGGGTACGGCTGACCGGAGCCGGGCGGACTTGTCGTACCCCACCCTGGGTGCGGCGCGGCAGAGGTCGGCGCGCCAGGCGTGGCCGCGGGTGGGTGCGGCTCGCTGTTCGGGCCCGGCTGCGCCCAGCCGGTGGGTTCCGACGCTGTCAGCTCGGACGGGGCCGGCTGGCCGGCCGGCTCGTCCGCAGGGGGCCGCGCCGGATCCGTCACGAGGTCCTCCTGTCGAAAGGCCGCCACCGCCGCACGGCGGACACCGGCCAGGCTACCGCCGAGGGCGCCGGCGCCGACGCCGGGCGCGGCGGCTCAATCCATGTTCGCCGGGTAGTCGTGACCGAACGGCGCACCAGCCAACCGCACCACGCCGATCACCACCAGTGCCACCACGCTGACCGCGACCAGCACCAGGCCGGTCCAGGCCATCCGCTCCCCCCGTCGCAGCCAGCTACCGCCGGTCAGGAACCCCCCCGAGGAGTACGCCTCACGGCGCGCCTGCCGGGCCAGTTGCAGTGCCACCGTCGCCGGCACCACCCCGCCGATGAACAACCCGGTCAGCAGGCCGAGCAGCCCGAGCGCGAAAACCGCCCGAGCCTTCGTGGCGCGGGCCGGATCCGGGTCCAACGGGTGGCGCAGGCCCTGCTGCGCGACGGACACCTGCCCGGGTGCGGTCGTCATCCCCCCATCATGCCGAACTCGACAGGGGGTGGGTGGGTCCGGACACGACGAGGCCCCCGGTGGATACCGGGGGCCTCGTCGTGTGCCTGGTGTTTAGCGGTACGACCCGAAGTCGAAGTCGTCAAGCGGCACAGCCTGCCCGCTGGCCGGTCCGAAGCCGTAGTCGGTCTCCGGGTACCCGGTCATCGAGTAGACCTTGGCCTTGGCCTCCTCGGTCGGCTCGACCCGGACGTTGCGGTACTTGCTGATGCCCGTACCGGCCGGGATGAGCTTTCCGATGATCACGTTCTCCTTGAGGCCGACCAGCGAGTCGCTGCGCGAGTTGATCGCAGCGTCGGTCAGCACCCGGGTGGTCTCCTGGAAGGAGGCCGCCGAGAGCCAGGAGTCGGTGGCCAGCGAGGCCTTGGTGATACCCATCAGCACCGGACGACCGGCGGCGGGCTCGCCGCCCTCCGAGACGAGCCGGCGGTTCTCCGACTCGAACAGCGCCCGGTCGACGAGCACACCCGGCAGGAACTCGGTCGAGCCGGAGTCGATGACCGTCACCCGCTTGAGCATCTGGCGGATGATGATCTCGATGTGCTTGTCGTGGATGAGCACACCCTGCGAGCGGTAGACCTCCTGGACCTCACTGGTCAGGTGGACCTGGACCGCCCGCGGACCCATGATCCGCAGAAGCTCGTGCGGGTCGATGGTGCCCTCGGTCAGCTTCTCGCCGACCGCGACGTGACCGCCGTCGTGGGTCCGGAGCTTGACCCGCTTCGAGATCTTGTCGTAGACGATCTCTTCGCTGCCGTCGTCCGGCACCACGATGATCTTCCGCGAGCGCTCGCCGTCCTCGATCCGGATCCGACCCGGGGTGTCGGCGATGGGCGCCTTACCCTTCGGGACCCGAGCCTCGAAGATTTCCTGCACACGCGGCAGACCCTGGGTGATGTCCTCACCCGCGACACCACCGGTGTGGAAGGTACGCATCGTCAGCTGCGTACCGGGCTCACCGATGGACTGGGCGGCGATGATGCCGACCGCCTCGCCGATGTCGACCGACTTGCCGGTCGGCAGCGACCGGCCGTAGCAGGCCGCGCAGACGCCCAGCTTCGACTCACAGGTGAGCACGCTGCGCACTCGGACCGTCTCCACGCCGGCGGCGACGATCTTGTCGACCCCGATGGAGTTGATGTCCTGACCGCGCTCGGCGACCACGGTGCCGTCCGGCCCCTTGATGTCGTCGGCCAGGGTCCGGGCGTGCACGCTGGTCTCGGCGTGCGTGTGGACGACGAGCTTGCCGTCGAGCTTCTCGCCGATCTGCATCGGGATCGCCCGGTCGGTGCCGCAGTCCTCTTCGCGGATGATGACGTCCTGCGAGACGTCCACCAGACGACGGGTCAGGTAACCCGAGTCGGCGGTCCGCAGCGCGGTGTCGGCGAGACCCTTACGGGCACCGTGCGTGGAGATGAAGTACTCCAGCACGGACAGACCCTCCCGGTAGCTGGCCTTGATCGGCCGCGGGATGATCTCGCCCTTCGGGTTGGCCACCAGACCACGGATCGCGGCGATCTGCCGGAGCTGGAGCAGGTTACCGCGGGCACCCGAGTTGATCATCTTCCACAGTGGGTTCTCCTGCGGCAGCGCGGTGTCCATCTCCTTGGCGACCTCGTTGGTCGCCTTGGTCCAGATCGTGATGAGCTCGCCGCGACGCTCCTCGGCGGTCATCAGACCACGCTGGTACTGCTTGTCGATCTGGTCGGCTTCCTTCTCGTACTTCGCCAGGATCTCCGCCTTACGCGGCGGAGCGATGACGTCCTCCATGCCGATCGTCACGCCGGACCAGGTGGCCCAGTGGAAACCGGCCTCCTTGAGCCCGTCCAGGGTGGCGGCCAGCGCCACCTTGGGGAAGCGCTCGGCGAGGTCGTTGACGATCGCGGAGAGCTGACCCTTGCGGATCTCGTAGTTCACGAAGCGGTAGCCCTGCGGCAGCGTCTCGTTGAACAGCACCCGACCCAGGGTGGTCTCCACGGTCAGCGGGTCACCCTCGACCCAGCCCTCCGGGGCGGTCCACGCCTCGGCGCCGGCGCCGTTGTCGACACCGACCACGGCACGCAGGCGGATCTTCACAGGCGCCTGCAGGTGCAGCTCGCCGTTGTCGAAGGCCATCCGCGCCTCGGCGTCCGAGCTGAACGCCCGGCCCTCGCCCTTCTCACCGGCGGTGAGGTGGGTGAGGTGGTACAGACCGATGACCATGTCCTGCGTGGGCATGGTGACCGGCTTACCGTCGGCAGGCTTGAGGATGTTGTTCGACGACAGCATCAGGATCCGGGCCTCGGCCTGAGCCTCGGCGGACAGCGGCACGTGCACCGCCATCTGGTCACCGTCGAAGTCGGCGTTGAACGCGGTGCAGACCAGCGGGTGGATCTGGATCGCCTTGCCCTCGACCAACTGCGGCTCGAAGGCCTGGATGCCCAGACGGTGCAGGGTCGGCGCGCGGTTCAGCAGCACCGGGTGCTCGCCGATGACCTCTTCCAGCACATCCCACACGACCGGGCGCTGACGCTCGACCATCCGCTTGGCGGACTTGATGTTCTGTGCGTGGTTGAGGTCGACAAGCCGCTTCATCACGAACGGCTTGAACAGCTCCAGCGCCATCTGCTTGGGCAGACCGCACTGGTGCAGCTTGAGCTTCGGGCCGACCACGATGACCGAACGGCCGGAGTAGTCGACGCGCTTGCCCAGCAGGTTCTGGCGGAACCGGCCCTGCTTGCCCTTGAGCATGTCGGACAGCGACTTGAGCGGGCGGTTACCCGGACCGGTGACCGGCCGACCACGACGGCCGTTGTCGAACAGCGCGTCGACGGCCTCCTGGAGCATCCGCTTCTCGTTGTTGACGATGATCTCGGGCGCGCCGAGGTCGATCAGTCGCTTGAGGCGGTTGTTCCGGTTGATCACGCGGCGGTACAGGTCGTTCAGGTCCGAGGTCGCGAACCGGCCACCGTCGAGCTGCACCATCGGGCGCAGGTCCGGCGGGATGACCGGGACGCAGTCCAGCACCATGCCGAGCGGCGAGTTGCGGGTGTTCAGGAACGCCGCGACGACCTTGAGCCGCTTGAGCGCCCGGATCTTCCGCTGACCCTTGCCGGACCGGATGGTCTCCCGCAGGCTCTCGGCCTCGGCGTCGAGGTCCATGTTCTGGACCAGCGCCTTGATCGCCTCCGCGCCCATGGAACCGGTGAAGTACTCACCGAACCGGTCGCGCAGCTCGCGGTAGAGCAGCTCGTCGGTGACAAGCTGCTTCGGCTCCAGCTTGCGGAAGGTGTCCAGCACCTCGTCCAGGCGGTCGATCTCGCGCTGGGCCCGGTCGCGGATCTGGCGCATCTCGCGCTCTCCGCCCTCCTTGACCTTGCGCCGGACGTCCGCCTTGGCACCCTCGGCCTCCAGCTCGGCCAGGTCGGCCTCGAGCTTGGCGGCCCGCTTCTCGATCTCCGAGTCGCGGCTGTTCTCGGACTGCCGCTTCTCGGCCAGGATCTCGTTCTCGATCGTCGAGAGGTCACGGTGACGCGACTCCGCGTCCACGCTCGTCACGACGTACGAGGCGAAGTAGATGATCTTTTCGAGGTCCTTGGGGGCGAGGTCCAGCAGGTAGCCCAGCCGGCTCGGAACGCCCTTGAAGTACCAGATGTGGGTCACCGGAGCGGCGAGCTCGATGTGCCCCATCCGCTCACGACGGACCTTGGAGCGAGTCACCTCGACGCCGCAGCGCTCACAGATGATGCCCTTGAACCGGACGCGCTTGTACTTACCGCAGTAGCACTCCCAGTCCCGCTGCGGACCGAAGATCTTCTCGCAGAAGAGCCCGTCCTTTTCCGGCTTCAGGGTGCGGTAGTTGATCGTCTCAGGCTTCTTGACCTCGCCGTGCGACCACTGACGGATGTCGTCGGCGGTGGCGAGACCAATGCGCAGCTCGTCGAAGAAGTTGACGTCGAGCACTATGTCCCCTATGTCGTCGTCTGTACTGCTAATTCTCGGGTGGGGTCGGGGGCCGGCGAGCCGGCCCCCGACCGCTCACCTCAGACCTCTTCGACCGAGCTCGGCTCGCGCCGGGACAGGTCGATGCCCAGCTCCTCAGCGGCCCGGAACACCTCGTCGTCGGTCTCGCGCATTTCCAGGGCCACACCGTCGCTGGACAGCACCTCAACGTTGAGGCACAGCGACTGCAGCTCCTTGAGCAGCACCTTGAACGACTCCGGGATGCCCGGCTCCGGGATGTTCTCGCCCTTGACGATGGCCTCGTAGACCTTCACGCGGCCGAGCACGTCGTCGGACTTGATCGTGAGCAGCTCCTGCAGGGCGTACGCGGCGCCGTACGCCTGCATCGCCCAGCACTCCATCTCACCGAAACGCTGACCACCGAACTGCGCCTTACCACCCAGCGGCTGCTGCGTGATCATCGAGTACGGGCCGGTCGAACGAGCGTGGATCTTGTCGTCGACCAGGTGGTTGAGCTTCAGGATGTAGACGTAGCCGACCGCGATCGGGTCCGGCAGCGGCTCACCGGAACGACCGTCGAACAACTGCGCCTTGCCGGTACGGCCGATCAGCTGCTTGCCGTCCCGGTTGGGCAGGGTCGACTCGAGCAGACCGGAGATCTCCTCCTCGCGGGCACCGTCGAAGACCGGGGTGGCCACGTTGGTGTCCCCCTCGGACTCGTGCGCGTCGATCGAGCGGAGCTGGCGCTTCCAGTCGGCGTCGTCACCCTCGACCTTCCAACCGGTCTTGGCGACCCAACCGAGGTGGGTCTCCAGGACCTGGCCGATGTTCATCCGGCTCGGCACGCCGAGCGGGTTGAGCACGATGTCGACCGGGGTGCCGTCCTCAAGGAACGGCATGTCCTCGATCGGCAGGATCTTCGAGATGACACCCTTGTTGCCGTGCCGGCCGGCGAGCTTGTCGCCGTCCTGGATCTTGCGCTTCTGGGCGACGTAGACCCGGACCAGCTCGTTGACACCCGGCGGCAGCTCGTCGCCGTCCTCGCGGGAGAACGTGCGCACACCGATGACCGTGCCGGTCTCGCCGTGCGGCACCTTCAGCGAGGTGTCCCGAACCTCACGCGCCTTCTCACCGAAGATCGCGCGGAGCAGACGCTCCTCCGGGGTCAGCTCGGTCTCGCCCTTGGGCGTGACCTTGCCGACCAGGATGTCGCCGGGAACGACCTCGGCACCGATCCGGATGATGCCGCGCTCGTCGAGGTCGGCGAGCATTTCCTCGCTGACGTTCGGGATGTCGCGGGTGATCTCCTCCGGGCCGAGCTTGGTGTCCCGAGCGTCGACCTCGTGCTCCTCGATGTGGATCGAGGTGAGCACGTCCTGCTGCACGAGGCGCTGCGACAGGATGATCGCGTCCTCGTAGTTGTGGCCCTCCCAGCACATGAACGCCACCAGCAGGTTGCGTCCGAGTGCCATCTCGCCCTCGTCGGTGCACGGCCCGTCGGCGATGACCTGACCGGCCTCGACGCGGTCGCCCTCGAAGACGACCGGCTTCTGGTTGACGCAGGAGCCGGCGTTGGAGCGGCGGAACTTGTGCAGCAGGTACGTCCGGCGGTGGCCGTCATCCTGGTGGATGGTGACGTAGTCGGCGCAGAGATCCTCGATCACACCGCCGACCTCGGCGACCACCACGTCGCCAGCGTCGACCGCGGCCCGGTACTCCATGCCCGTGCCCACGAGCGGCGCCTCGGCCTTGACCAGCGGCACCGCCTGGCGCTGCATGTTCGCGCCCATCAGTGCCCGGTTGGCGTCGTCGTGCTCGAGGAACGGGATCATGGCGGTCGCGACCGAGGTCATCTGCCGGGGCGAGACGTCCATGTAGTCGACGGCACCGGGGAGGACGTCCTCGGTCTCGCCGCCCTTACGACGGCAGAGCACCCGCTCCTCGGCGAACGTGCCGTCAGCCTTCAGGCGCGCGTTGGCCTGGGCCTTGACGAACCGGTCCTCCTCGTCCGCGGTCAGGTAGTCGATCTGGTCGGTGACCCGACCCTCGACGACCTTCCGGTACGGCGTCTCGATGAAGCCGAACGGGTTGACCCGGGCGAAGGTGGACAGCGCGCCGATCAGACCGATGTTCGGGCCTTCCGGCGTCTCGATCGGGCACATCCGGCCGTAGTGGGACGGGTGCACGTCGCGGACCTCGAAGCCGGCCCGCTCCCGGGACAGACCACCCGGGCCGAGCGCGCTCAGCCGGCGCCGGTGGGTAAGACCCGCCAGCGGGTTGGTCTGGTCCATGAACTGGGACAGCTGCGACGTCCCGAAGAACTCCTTGATCGCCGCCACCACCGGGCGGATGTTGATCAGGGTCTGCGGGGTGATCGCCTCGACGTCCTGCGTGGTCATCCGCTCACGGACGACCCGCTCCATCCGGGACAGGCCCACCCGGACCTGGTTCTGGATCAGCTCACCCACGGTACGCAGGCGCCGGTTGCCGAAGTGGTCGATGTCGTCGGCCTCGTAGCCGTCCTCACCGGCGTGCAGCCGGCACAGGTATTCCACGGTGGCGACGATGTCGTCCTCGGTCAGCGTGCCGGTGGTGATCGGCACGTCGACTTCGAGCTTCTTGTTGAACTTGTAGCGCCCGACCTTGGCGACGTCGTACCTCTTCGGGTTGAAGAAGAGGTTGTCGAGCAGGGTCTGGGCGTTCTCGCGCGTCGGCGGCTCGCCAGGGCGCAGCTTGCGGTAGATGTCTAGCAGGGCCTCGTCCTGGCCGGCGATGTGGTCCTTCTCGAGCGTGGTCATCAGCAGCTCGGACCAGCCGAACCGCTCACGGATCCGCTCGGCCGACCAGCCGATGGCCTTGAGCAGGACCGTGACGGCCTGCCGACGCTTGCGGTCGATGCGTACGCCGACCGTGTCGCGCTTGTCGATGTCAAACTCCAGCCAGGCACCCCGACTCGGGATGACCTTGACGCTGGAGAGGTCGCGGTCGGAGGTCTTGTCCGGCTGCTTGTCGAAGTACACGCCCGGAGACCGGACGAGCTGGCTGACCACGACGCGCTCGGTGCCGTTGATGACGAAGGTGCCCTTGGGCGTCATCATCGGGAAGTCACCCATGAACACCGTCTGGCTCTTGATCTCGCCAGTGGTGTTGTTGGTGAACTCCGCGGTCACGAAGAGCGGAGCGCAGTAGGTCAGGTCCTTCTCCTTGCACTCCTCGATCGAGGCCTTGACCTCGTCGAAGCGCGGCGCCGAGAAGGAGAGTGACATGGTGCCGGAGAAGTCCTCAATGGGACTGATCTCTTCAAGGATCTCCGCGAGACCCGAGCGTGCGTGCGGGTCGTCCGCCGACCGGCCCTGCCAAGCCTCGTTGCCCACGAGCCAGTCGAAGGACTCGTTCTGGATGGCAAGGAGGTTGGGGACCTCGAGGTGTTCGGTGATCCTGCCGAATGAAACTCGGCGGGGAGCGAATGCGCTCGACGTACGACTGGTCTTCGCAGGGCGGGAAGCTGCCAAGATGCGTCCTTCCGAGGACCGGTGCTGCAGAACGGCTGGTACGCGTGCACTCCAATGACCCCACCAGAAATATCCGTAAACGGACATTTCCGAGCAGGGGTCAAGTCGGAAGGCAGCGCAAACTAGCAGTGTAGCCGAGAGGCTAACCGCTGTCCAGCCCACCCCGCAGGTCGTTTGCGGAACGTGCCTCGGCCCCCGTAAACCGGGGTCTGCCGGGCCGCTCAGAACGCAACGTCCCCACTGGGCCGCTCAGGTCGACACGGCCGATGGTGGCGCCGCTGTCATACCCACGTCGTGGCCGTCGCAAGCGCGGTGTCTTGCTGGTGTCAGCGTGCCTGGCAGCCCGGGGCCGCGTCAAGGGCCGGGATCCGGGTCGGCCCTTCTTTCCCACCGGAGGGCGACCCGCCAAGCACGTTCGGGTCGACCGCCACGGCCGCCGGCGCCCAGCTCAGAGCAGGTCGGGGCGGGAACCACAAACACGGCGGGCGGCGATCCGTGTCGGATCACCGCCCGCCGCGACGCGATCGTGTCCCAGCTCACGAGCCAGGTACGCGCAGGTGGAGCTCAGGTCACTTGAGGGTGACCTTGGCGCCCTCACCCTCGAGCTTGGCCTTCGCCTTGTCGGCGGTCTCCTTGTTGACCTTCTCCAGGATGGCCTTCGGCGCGGACTCGACCGCGTCCTTGGCCTCCTTGAGGCCCAGGCCGGTCAGCTCACGCACGACCTTGATGACCTGGATCTTCTTGCCACCGTCAGCCTCGAGGATGACGTCGAACTCGTCCTTCTCCTCCTCGGCCGGGGCAGCGGCGCCACCGGCGCCACCACCGGCAGCGGCAACCGCGACCGGAGCAGCGGCGGTGACCTCGAAGGTCTCCTCGAACTGCTTCACGAACTCAGAGAGCTCGATCAGCGTCATCTCCTTGAACGCGTCGAGCAGCTCGTCGGTGCTGAGCTTCGCCATATCTGGCGTCCTTTCCTGATTCTGTTAAGTAAGAACTGGTGCGCCGTGGGGGCCTCAGGCCGCCTCGGCGCCCTCCTGCTCGCGCTTCTTGTCCGCCAGGGCGGCCGCCGCGCGGGCGGCCTTGGAGAGCGGAGCCTGGAACAGGGCCGCGGCCTTGCTCAGGTTGCCCTTCATCGCGCCGGCCAGCTTGGCCAGCAGCACCTCGCGGGACTCCAGGTCGGCGAGCTTCGTGACCTCGGCCGCGGAAATGGCCTTGCCCTCGAAGACGCCGCCCTTGATGACGAGCTTCGGGTTGGCCTTCGCGAAGTCGCGAAGACCCTTCGCCGCCTCGACGACGTCGCCCGAAACGAAAGTCAGCGCGGTAGGACCGGTGAACAGCTCGTCGAGGCCGGTGATGCCCGCGTCCGTCGCAGCACGCTTCGCCAGCGTGTTCTTCGCGACCGTGTAGCTGGTCTCGGCGCCGAGCGAGCGCCGAAGCTGGGTGAGCTGGGAAACCGTCAGACCGCGGTACTCGGTCAGCACGGTGGCGCCCGAGCTGCGGAAGCTCTCGGTCAGCTCAGCGACGGCCGTGGCCTTGTCGGCCCGGATCGGCTTGTCCGCCATGTCCCTCCTCTCTCGTTACTCGAGGCTGGTCCCCGTCACAGCCGAAGCCGGAACAGGGGCGGAGGCAGCACGACAACGAAAAAGCCCCGGCGCAGGGCGCACGGGGCGAGGGCCGGCGGATCAACACAGTCGGCGGACCATGTTCACTGCCGAGTTACGCTTGCCGCCCTACGCGGGTCGCCCGTTGTCGCGGGACCTTCGACCGTGCCGGAGCACGGTGACCAGCGGTCTCTGGGTGGTTCCTCATCCATGAGAACACGGATGACCTGTTGGAGAGTACGCGCCTCCGCCACCAGCGCCAAATCCCGCCGGGTGAGCCACACCACCGACGCCGACGCCGCTCAGCCCTGGGCCCGCCGCCGCCACAGGTAGCCGCCGACCACGGCGGTGCTCCAGGCCAGCGCCCAGGCGGTCAGCCCCAGCAGTGTGAGCGCGGCCGCGTCGCCACCGGTGGTGCGGGCGGCGGCCATGATCGGCGGCGCCAGCCAGGGCGCCACCGAACCGCTCAGGCCGAGCACCGCCGCGCCGACACCCCCGAGGGCCAGCACCGCGACGCCGTACGCGGCACCCCCCACCGACGCCCGGCTGGCCAACGCACCGAGGGCAACAGCGGCGGGTACGGCGAGCAGGTGCGCCCACAACCCCAGCGCGAGCCCGACCAGGATCGGCCGGTCCCCCGGCTCCACCGGACCGGTGACCCCGCCGACCAGCCACGGGAAGAGCAGCGCAACGGCCACCGTCACCAGCGCCGCCACGACCGCGGCGAGGAGCCCGGCAAGCCGCTCGCGGGCCGCCCCGACGGTCACCTGGGCCAGCCGGCGCTGCACGTCCGGCTCGACGTCGAGCAGGATCTTGGTCTGCCAGGCGAGCACCGGGAACAGCACCACTGCCGAGACGCCGTACGCCTCCGCTGGCTGCGATCGGCCGCCGCCGTAGAGCGTGCCGAGCACGACCAGGCCGGCGAGCAGCGGCGCCAGCGCCCGACCGGTCCGCAGGAGAGCGGCCAGCCGCATCCGCACCAGGGCGCTCACCGGGCCTCCTCCGCTGCCTGCTCGACCGTGTGCGTGCCCTCGGTGGCCTCGGGCTGCCCGGGTGCCCGCCCACCATCGGGCCGGGCCGGGGAGGTCGATCCGGGACGAGCCTGCGACGCGGTGGTGGAGGCGTCGGCGCGTACCCGAAGAATGTGGTGGCCCTCGGCGCGCAACCGGGCGACGGTGCCGGCGACCCGCGCGGTCGGGACCGCGACCTCGACCACCGCGAACGTCTCGTCCGCCGACGGCGTCTCCTCGGTCAGTGACCCGTCGGCCACCAACCAGCGGCGCGCGGTCGGCAGCCGGACCGTTTCCCCGCGGTGGTCGCTGACCAGCACGGCACCATCGGCGGCGAGCACTTCGGAGATCAGCTCGGGAACCAGCTCGCGGGTGGTGGCGTCCAGCCCTTCCCACGGCTCGTCGAGCACCAGCAGGCCCGGCGGACGCAGCATCGCCTGGGCGAGGCCCACCTTCTGGGCGGTGCCCTTGGACAGCTCCGGCAGCCGGACCGAGCGGAAGGCGGCCAACCCGAGCCGGTCGGTCCAGGAGGCGACCGCCTCGTCGGCCGCCGCCGCGCCCAGCCCCGCCACCCGGGCCATCCCGCTCAGGTAGCGGGCCACGGTGAACGGCTGGTCGGCCGGGAAACGCTCCGGTACCCAGCCCACCCGCGCCGGTCGGTCGCTGACCCGGCCCCGGCCTGGCCGGAGGACCCCGGCGGCCACCTGGAGCAGTGTCGACTTGCCGACGCCGTTGCGACCCAGAACGACAGCCACCTCGCCCGGACCGATCCGCACGTCCACGCCGCGCAGCACCCACGGCCCACGCCTGTGGTACCGCAACCAGACGTTCTCCAGCCGCATGGGATAGAGGGTGCCACACCGCAGACGTGGTGGCCCGGTGGCGCGCGGTGCAGCTCCTGGAGCGGTGCAACTAGGGCAAATGGTCGTAGGAGCGCTCCCAAGGCGAGTTGCACTCGTAGTTG
>NZ_JBEZZW010000051.1:0-46538 GCF_040639415.1 Micromonospora sp. NPDC023888
GTCGGGCGGCGGGGCCGCCCGACCCGCTCCGATCAGCGCAGCCCCGCCTCGCGCAGCAGCTCTCCGGTCAACGCGCCGGGGTCGACCCGCTCGGCGGGCAGACCACGGGCCGCGAACCAGGTGCCGACCACCCGCACGTCACGAGCCAGGAACTCCGGCCCCTGCGGGTTCGCCACCACGTCGACCACCTGCGGCAGGTCGATCACCACCAGGCGACCCCGGTGCACCAGCAGGTTGTACGGCGACAGGTCACCGTGCGCGTAGCCGGCCCGGGCCAGCACCCGCAGCGCCTCCACCAGTTGGCTCCACAGGTCGCGCAGCTCGGCCGGGCCGGGTCGGAGCTGGGCCAGCCGGGGCGCCGCCTCCCCCGACTCGGCGTCACCGACGAACTCCAGCATCAGCTCGGTGCCCCGCAGTTGCACCGGGTACGGCACGGCGATCCGGTCGTGCCCGGCGCTGATCTCCCAGAGCCGGGTCAGGGCCGCGAACTCGGCGGCGGCCCACTGCCCGGCGATCATCTGCCGGCCGAACGCCGTCCGGGTGGCCATGGCCCGGTTCTCCCGGGAGCGGCGCACCCGGCGACCCTCCAGATAGCCGGCGTCCCGGTGGAACAGGCGGTGCTCGGGGTCGCGGTAGCGCTTGACCGCCAGCAGGCAGGACCGGTCGGTGTCGGGCACGGCCCGGCGGACCAGGTGGACGTCCGCCTCCTTGCCGGTCTTCAGCACACCCAACTCGGTGTCCTTGGCGGCCAACTCGGTGATCAGCCAGCCCGGGTGCGGCTGGGGTCCGTGGACGGCGTCGTCCCAGGACGACCAGCGCTCGCCGGTGTCCGGATCAGGGGCGCTGTCCGGGTCTGCGGGCGGCTCGGTGTGCCGCCCGCGCTTCAGAAACCGCGGTTCGTCGTCGTCGAAGCGGCTCTTGCCGCGGCTCCGGCGCTCAAGCGCCGGAAGGTCGTGATCGCGCACTGTGGTGAGGTCCCCTTGGTCGAGGTGGAGAAAGAAGGCTGGAAGCGACAGGCGAAGACGGCCATGGCCGACCTCCTTTTCCCTCGACCGGGCACACGCCCGGGATGAACCATGCGCCGACCATGCTCGCCGCGACGCGTCGGCCGGTCAACCGAATTACCGCAGCCGTCCGCCGACGGGGCGCCGGGGTCAGCGGGCGAGGATGGTGGCGACCGCGGCGATCAGCCCGTCCGCGGTACGGCTGGGCGCGAACCGGACGTCCGACCAGGTGCGCCCCCGGTGCAGCCAGACGCTGGGCAGCCCGACCGCGGCGGCGCCACCGATGTCCGCCTCCGGGCTGTCGCCGACCACCCAGGCGCCACGCAGCGGCATCCGGACCCGCTGGGCGGCGAGCGCGAAGATCCGCGGGTTGGGCTTGCTCACCCCGGCCTCCTCGGAGATCACCCAGTCCGCGACGTAGCGGTCCAGGCCGGTACGGCGAATCTTGGCGTCGTCGACGCGTACCGTGCCGTTGCAGACCACCACCGGCACCCAGCCGGCGTCGTCGGCGATCCGCAGCGCGCAGGCGGTCAGCGGATCGAGCCGGGTCTGCGCCACCACCCCGTCGTGCAGCTCCTCCACCAGGTCGATCGAGGGGATGCGCAGCTCGTAGCGGTCCCGGATGGCGTCGGCGAGATCCCACCGGTCGGTCAGCCCGTCGGCGTCGATCGAGATCAGCCAGTCGATGTCGGTGGGGGGCGCGCCGATGCCGTCCAGGAAGCGCTCACCCCAGCGGCGGAACGGCCCGGCCCGATCCAGCAGGGTGTTGTCCAGGTCCAGCAGGAGCAGTGGCACTCGGGCACCCTACGGGACCGACGTGTCCGCCAACAGATGCAGCGGGTACCGACCTGACGATGTGCTCAGCCGGACATCGACGACCGAGGGCCGCCCTGGTCCGCAGGCCGATCGGCGAGCATCGAGTGGGCCGACCGGGTGGCCGCGAGCACGGCCGGGTCCAGCGTCGCCACCACCACCGCCGTGCCGTCGTCGGCGCCCCGGTCCAGCACCCGTCCCTGCGGGTCGTAGATCGCCGCGCCGCCGTTGAACCGCCACGGGTCGACGCCGCCGACCGCGTTGGCGAAGACCACGAACATGGTGTTGTCCAGGGCTCGTGCGGCGTAGTAGAGGTCCCGGCGGTGCTCGGAGCCGGCCAGGTATCCGCTGGGGCACAGGTAGCCGTGTGCGCCGTCGAGGGCGGCGGCCCGGCCGTGCTCGGGGAAGCAACCGTCGTAGCAGATGCCGAGGCCGAGCCGCCAGTCGTCGACGAGCAGCGTGGCACCCCGATCGCCGGCGCTGAACAGCTCGCGTTCGTCGCCCCACAGTTGCTGCTTGTCGTAGCCGACCCGGACCGCACCGGCCCGGTCGACCACCAGCGCGGCGATGGTCCGCCGCCCGTGCGGGTGTCGGGCGGCGGCACCGACGAGCACTGTGACGCCGGATTCGCGCGCCGCGACCCGCAGCGGGTCGAGGCGGGGATCCGCGACGCCACCGGCCGGATCGGCCGTGACGTCCGTGCCGGCCGGGTCGGCAGCGAGGGTCGGCGGGTGGTACGCGCAGAGGAACAGCTCCGGCAGGACGGCCACCCGGGCGCCCAGGTCGGCGGCCCGGCGAACCAGGTCGGCGGCGGCGACCGCGTTTCCGGCGACGTCTCCCGGCGTGGGCGTGGCCTGGACGGCGGCCACTGTCAGCGTGGCGGTGGGCACGGTGCGGGGCAGGGTCACCGGGCGATGGTAGTCGGCGACATTCCAAGCCGTACGTACGGTTTGCATGCCCCGGGGTGACCTGCGACGATCGACGCGTGCCCAGAGTAAGCCAGGACCAGCTCGACGCGCGCCGGCAGGAGATCCTCGCCGCCGCACGGGCGTGTTTCGCCCGGCTCGGCTACGAGGGAGCCACCGTACGCCGCCTCGAGGAGGCCACCGGCCTGTCCCGCGGCGCCATCTTCCACCACTTCCGCGACAAGGACTCGCTCTTCCTGGCCGTCGCCGAGGACGATGCCGCGGCCATGGTGGAGACGGTGGCCCGAAACGGTCTGGTGCAGGTGATGCGCGACCTGCTCGCCCGCGCCGTCTCCCCGGACACCACCGGCTGGCTGGGCAGCCAACTGGAGGTCTCCCGCCGGCTGCGCACCGACCCGGCGTTCGCCAAGCGCTGGGCCGAGCGGTCCGCCGCGATCGCCGAGGCGACCCGCGACCGGTTGGCCCGCCAGCGCGACGCCGGAGTGCTGCGCGAGGACGTCCCGATCGACGTGCTGGCCCAGTTCCTGGAGCTGGCCTACGACGGCCTGGTGCTGCACCTGGCGATGGGCCGACCGGCCGGCGACCTGGGCCCGGTGCTCGACCTGGTCGAGGAGGCCGTTCGCCGCCGTTGACCGCCGGAGGCACCGGTCCGCCGACCGTGGCGAGGCTGCTCCACAATGGGGCCGCCGATCCCTCCGGCGACAGGAGCAGTCGATGATCGTCAACGCCGCGTCCGGCGACACCTGGGGCATCCCCGGTCCGACCTTCCTGCGGTTCTACCTCGTGGCGGCCGTCGTGGTGGTGGCGGTCGGGGCGTACTACCGGATCCGCCTGCTGACCGCCTCCGGGCCCGCCACGCTCGATCCGCTCGGGCCGCAGCAGGTCGCGTACCTCAACGGCGGCCCCCAGCTCGCGGTGCACGCCGCGCTGGGCGGGCTGCGCGGCAGCGGCGCGGTCGGCGTACGACCGGACCGTCGGCTGACCACCGGCGGCACCGCGCCGACCGGGCTCACCCCACTGGACCAGGCCGTCCACTGGGCCGCCCACCAGCACGCGCGGGTCCGGGACCTGCCGCAGGACGAGCGGGTACGCACCGCACTCGACCAGCTCCGCGCCGGCCTGGAGGAGCGCGGGTTGCTGACGACCGACGCCTGGCGTGCACGAGCCAGCTTCTGGAACAGGATCACGCTGGCCCTGCTGGGCCTCGGCGTACTCCGACTGCTCTTCGGCCTGGGCAACGGCCGCCCGGTGGGTTACCTGCTGCTCACCCTGGTCGGGCTGCTGGGCGCCGTGCTGCTGCTGGGCCGGGCACCCCGGCACACCCGGGCCGGACGGGCCGCGCTGCGCGACGTCCGCCGCCAGCACACCCACCTCGCGCCCGCCTCCGCGCCGGCCTACGCCACCTACGGAGCGGCCGGCGCGGCGATGGGCGTGGCGCTGTACGGCACCGCCTCGCTCTGGGCGCTCGACCCGGGCTTCGCCGAGCAGGCCGAGATCCAACGCCAGGCCATGGGCAACTCCGGCTGGACGGGAGGCTCCGACGGGTCGAGCGGCGGCGGCGACAGCTCCGGCGGGGACAGCTCCGGCGGCGGCAGTTCCTGCGGTGGTGGCGGCGGGTGCGGAGGCGGCGGCGGGTGCGGCGGATGACCGGGCCGTCCGGGGTGGGCATCGGCTGGCGGCCGGAGATCGCCGGCTTCGTGGCCGACCTGCCCGGGTTGCGCTTCGTCGAGGTGGTGGCCGAGGGGGTGTCCGCGTCCGGGCCACTCCCACCCGGCCTGGCCCGGCTGCGGGAGCGTGGGGTCACCGTCGTACCGCATGGGGTGCGGCTCTCCCTCGGCGGCGCGGAGCCGGTCGACCCGGCCCGGGTCGCCCACCTGGCCGCGGTCGCGCACCGTGTCGACGCGCCGCTGGTCAGCGAGCACATCGCGTTCGTCCGGGCGGGCGGCCTGGAAGCCGGGCACCTGCTGCCGCTGCCGCGCAGCCGGGAGGCGGTCGCCGCGGTCTGCGCCAACGTGGCACGGGCACAGGCCGAACTGCCGGTGCCGATCGCGCTGGAACCGATCGCCGCGCTCGTCGACTGGCCCGACGACGAGTTGGACGAGGCGGACTTCCTCACCGAGATCCTCGACCGGACCGGGGCGCTGCTGCTGCTGGATGTGGCGAACGTGCACGCCAACGCCCGCAACCGGGGCACCGACCCGCTGGCGTTGCTGGACCGGCTACCGCTGGAGCGGGTCGCGTACGCCCACGTGGCCGGCGGCGCGGAGCACGGCCGCTTCTACCACGACACCCACACCGACCCGGTGCCGGCGGTGGTGCTGGAGCTGGTCGAGGCGCTCTGCGCCCGGCGGCGGCCACCGGCGCTGCTGTTGGAACGCGACGGTCACTACCCGCCGGCTGCCGAGCTGCGCGCCGAACTGGACGCCCTGGCCTCGACCGCGGGCTTCCCGGTCGTGACATGACGGGCGCCGATCCGCGCGCCGGGCTCGCCGAGCGGCAGGCCGAGCTGGTCGCGGCGCTTGTCGCCGGCGGGCCTCCACCGCCGGGGTTCGCACCGGCTCCACTGGCCGCCACCCGGGCGGCCCTGCTGCGCAAACGTGCCGGCGAGGTGGCCCGACACTGGCCGCTGCTCGCCGCCGGCCTCGGTGACAGGTGGACGACGACCTTCGCCGGCTGGGCCGCACGGCGACCGACCGCCGGGTCACTGCGCGACGGCTGGGACCTGGCCCGTGCGCTGCGCGGAGAACGGGCGCTGCCCCCGGTGGCCGCCGAGGAGTTGGCCGTCCGGGAGGCGCGCCTGCGCTACGACGGGCTGCGGGCGCCGCGTCCACGCCGGCTGCCGGCGGTGGGCCGCGCCGGTGGGGCCGTCGCGGTGCAGATCGCCGGTCGGGTACGCCTGCTGCGCCCCGCCCCGCGCACACCCACCCTTGCTGGCGACGGTGTGCCGGATGCGGCAGGATCGGCGTTATGGATCTCGGACTGACCGACCGCGTGTACGTCCTCACCGGCGCCTCCCGGGGCCTGGGTTACGCGACCGCGCAGTGCCTGGTCGCGGACGGGGCGCGGGTGGTGCTCTCGGCCCGGGACCCGGATGCGGTTGCCGCGGCCGCCGAGCGGCTGGGTGGCCCCGGGCATGCCGTCGGGCTGACCGCCGACCTGGCCGACCCGGAGACCCCGGGGCAGCTCGTCGCCGCCGCCCAGGAACACTTCGGCCGGCTCGACGGCGCGCTGATCTCCGTCGGCGGGCCACCGCCGGGCAACGCCGCGGCGATAAGCGACGAGCAGTGGCGACTCTCCTTCGAGACGGTCTTCCTGGGCACCATCCGCGCGGTCCGCACGGTGGCCGGCGCGCTGCCCGAGGGCGGGGCGATCGGGCTGGTGCTCTCCACCTCGGCGCGTGGCCCGGTGCCCGGTCTCGGCATCTCCAACGGTCTGCGGCCCGGCCTGGTCGGCGCCGCCAAGGACATCGCCGACGACTACGGCCCGCGAGGGGTCCGGGTGGTCGGCCTGTTGCCCGGCCGGATCATGACCGATCGCAACCGGGAGCTGTTCGGGGCGACCGGCGACCCGGAGCGGGCCCGTGCCGAGGCGGAGGCCGGCATCCCGCTGCGTCGCGTCGGCGACCCCGCCGAGTTCGGCCGGGTGGCCGCGTTCGTGCTCTCCCCCGCCGCGAGCTACCTCACCGGGATCACACTGCCGGTCGACGGTGGCGCGCTTCGCGGGCTGTGACGCCCGACCCGGTCCGCCCCTCCGGCGTCCGGCATCCCCGGCCGACCCGTGCCGACCTGGCGGCGGCCGCGGACCGGACCATCCCCGACGTGCTCGCGCCGGGGCTGGCGGTGCTCTTCGTCGGCATCAATCCCGGCCTCTGGTCGGCCGCCACCGGCTGGCACTTCGCCCGCCCCGGCAACCGGTTCTGGCCGGCGCTGCACCGGGGCGGGTTCACCCCTCGGCTGCTGCACCCGAGCGAGCAGGGCGACCTGCCCGCCCTCGGCCTCGGCATCACCAACATGGCCGCCCGGGCCAGCGCCCGCGCTGACGAGCTGACCACCGAGGAACTGCTCGACGGTGCGGTGATCCTGACCGACAAGGTGGCCCGCTACCGGCCGCGCTGGGTGGCGGTGGTGGGAGTGACCGCGTACCGGATCGGTTTTCAACGGCCGAAGGCCACCTTCGGGCCGCAACCGGAGTCGTTGGCCGGGGCGCGGCTGTGGGTGCTGCCCAATCCGAGCGGCCTGAACGCGCACTTCACGCCGGTCACGCTGGGCGCCGCGTTCGCCGAGTTGCGGGTGGCGACCCACCTACCGGGACGGTCCTGACCACCTCGGGCCCCGAAAGTCGGGCTGTCGACGTGACCCAGGACACCCCGGCTTCCAGGAACCCGAGTCGATCAACGCACGCGGACGGCCGGGACCCGAGGAGCCGACCGTCAGTTCGCGGCGGCCGGCGGCAGCACCTCGTCGGCGCGGTACGTGCCCAGGGGCATGACCACCGGCTCCGGGCCCGTCGCGTCCACGAACGGGGTGGGCGAGTCGGCGACCGCGAACTGGGTCCGGTACAGCTCGGCGTAGAGCCCGCCGACGGCGACCAGCTCCTCGTGACGCCCGCGCTCGACGATCCGCCCGCCGTCGAGCACGAGGATCTGGTCGGCGTCGCGGACGGTGGAGAGCCGGTGCGCGATCACCAGGGCGGTACGCCCGGCCAGCGCCACCGACAGCGCCCGCTGCACCGCTGCCTCGCTCTCCGAATCCAGGTGTGCGGTCGCCTCGTCGAGGATCACGATCGACGGGGCCTTGAGCAGCAGTCGGGCGATGGCGATGCGCTGCTTCTCGCCGCCGGAGAAGCGGTAGCCGCGCTCCCCGACCGTGGTGTCCAACCCGTCGGGCAGCGACCGGACCAGGTCGGCGACCTGGGCGCCGGCGAGCGCCGCCCAGATCTCGTCGTCGGTGGCGTCCGGCTTGGCGTAGCGCAGGTTCTCGGCGATCGTCTCGTGGAACAGGTGCGAATCCTGGGTGACGACGCCGATCTCGTCGCGCAGGGAGGCGAGGGTCGCGTCCCGCACGTCGACCCCGCCGACCAGCACCTGCCCGTCGGTGACGTCGTAGATCCGGGAGATGAGCATCGACAGCGTCGACTTGCCGGCGCCGGACGGGCCGACGAGCGCGACCATCTGCCCCGGCTCGACGCTGAACGAGACCCCCTTGAGCACCGGCTCGTTGACGGTGCGGTCGAGCGTGGCGACCTCCTCCAGGGAGGCGAGGGAGATCTCGGCGGCACTCGGGTAGCGGAACCGGACGTCGCGGAAGTCGACCCGGCCGGCGCCGCGGGGCACCGCCACCGCGTCGGGCTTCTCCACGATGCCCGGCTTGAGGTCGAGCACCTCGAAGACCCGGTCGAACGAGACGAGCGCGCTCATCACGTCCACCCGCACGTTGGAGAGTGCGGTGAGCGGACCGTAGAGGCGGGTGAGCAGCAGCGCGAGGGTCACGACGGTGCCCGCGCTGACGCCGCCGGTCACGGCGAGCCAGCCACCGAGGCCGTAGGTGAGCGCCTGCGCCAGTGAGGCGACAAGCAGCATCGCCACGAAGAACGTGCGCGAGTACATCGCGGACTGGATGCCGATGTCGCGGACCCGTTCGGCCCGGCCGGCGAACCGGCGGGCCTCGATCTCGGGCTGGCCGAAGAGCTTCACCAGCAGCGCGCCGGCCACCCCGAACCGCTCGGTCATCGTCGCGTTCATCTTGGCGTCGAGGTTGTACGACTCGCGGGTGATGTCGGCCAGCCGCCGACCGACCCGGCGGGCCGGGATGATGAAGATCGGTAGCAGCACCAGCGAGAGCGCGGTGATCTGCCAGGAGAGGGTGAACATCACCGCCGCGGTGAGCACCAACTGGATGACGTTGCTGACCACGCCGGACAACGTCGAGGTGAATGCCCGCTGCGCACCGAGCACGTCGTTGTTGAGCCGGCTGACCAGTGCGCCGGTCTGGGTACGCGTGAAGAACTGCAACGGCATCCGCTGCACGTGGTCGTAGACCCGGGTGCGCAGGTTGAAGATGATGCCCTCGCCGATCCGGGCCGAATACCACCGTTGGGCCAGCGAGAGGAGCGCGTCGGCGACCGCCAGCGCGGCGATGAACAGGGCCAGCCGCACCACGAGCCGGCCGGCCTCGGTGCCACCCCGGTTGATGGCGTTGATGACGTCGCCGGCCAGCACCGGTGTGGCCACGCCGATGACGGCGGCCAGAACCACGGTGACCAGGAAGACGACGATGTCGCGCCGGTAGGGCTGGGCGAAGGCCACGATGCGTCGGGCGACCCCGCGCTTGAGCCGGTGCGTGGAGACCTCGTCGCTGTTGCGCATCGACCGGAGCATGCTCCACCCGACCATGCCACCGCCGGACATCGGGTTGGACATCGCTCACCTCCGGGTCGTCGGGCGGACTGCACCGTCAGGCCAATTCTCCCGACGACTGTGACAACCTCGGTCGTAACCCGGATCTTCCCGTCCGGTCCTTACCTATTCTCCCCGGCCCGCCAGGTCGCGCAGTCGGCGGGTCTGTGCCTCCCGCTCGGCGCGCTGCTGGTCGGCGTGCGAGCGTCCCGCCGCGCCCGCCAGCAGTGCCTTGATCTCCACCACCGCGTCGCGGGCGCCGGCGAGCAGCCCGGCGGTCAGGTCCTGGACCGCGCCATCCAGCTCGGCCGGTGGCACCACCACCGTCGCCAGCCCGATCCGGTCCGCCTCGGCGGCGTCCAACCGGCGGCCGGTCGCGCAGATCTCCAGTGCCCGCGAATAGCCGACCAGCTCCACGAGGCGCTTCGTGCCGGCCAGGTCGGGCACCAGGCCCAGGGTCACCTCGGCCATGGACAGCTTCGCATCCGCGGCCAGCACTCGCAGGTCACAGGCGAGCGCGAGCTGAAAGCCGGCACCGATCGCGTGGCCCCGCACGGCCGCGATAGAGATGACGTCCGGCCGGTGCAGCCAGGTGAAGCCCGCCTGGAACTCCGCGATGCGCTCAGCGCATTCCTGCTCGGGCAGCGTGGCCAGCTCCGCGAAGGAGCCGGGGCCGGAAGCGCCAGCCACCGCGAGGTCGAGGCCGGCGGAGAACGCACGCCCCTCGCCCCGGACCACCACCACCCGCACGTCGCCGGGCAGCTCGCGGGAGAAGTCGCTCATCGCCCGCCACATCGTTGGCGTCTGGGCATTGAGCACGTCGGGCCGGCACAACGTCACCGTGGCGACCGGCCCGTCGCAGGTCAACCGAACCCCGGTCGCCTCGGTGGTCACCGGGCGGCCCGGGGCGTGGCGCTTGTCGACGACGCTGGGAGGCGGGTCACGCCTTCTTGCGGCGCCGGGCACCGCCGCGCTGACGCAGCTGCACCCCTGACTCGGTGAGCACTCGGTGGATGAACCCGTAGGAACGGCCGGTCGAGGCCGCCAACGCGCGGATGCTCTCCCCCGACGTATACCGCTTTACCAGGTCCTTGGCGAGCGTCTGACGCTCGGCTCCGACGATCCGGCGACCTTTCTCAGTGCTGGTGGCTGTGCCAGTGGCTGCCATGCTGTGTCCTCACGTCCCAGACTGTGCGGTTCGGATACGGTCCCACCTATTAGACCGCCTCGAACGATCATGCGCCAGATATCAACTCTTCGCCAACCGACACGCTATGCAATGTCAGCTTCCCGATAGAGTGATCCTGGCAATCGACCCCGGCGCGATGTCCAGGCGTACCACCGCCGGCTGCTGGCGGCTGCCGGCGACCCGTAGCCTTCGGTCGTGATCGACCTGTTGGGCACCACGGCCGGAGCGGCAGTGGTCTTCGCCGCCACCGACATCGACGACATCGTCATCCTGACCCTGTTCTTCGTCGCGGCCCGCACCACCGGGCGGCCCCGCCCCTGGCAGATCGTCGCCGGCCAATACCTCGGCATCGGCGCGCTGGCGCTGGCCAGCACTGTGGTCGCGGCCGGCCTGCTGGTGGTGCCGGACCCGTGGACAGGGCTGCTCGGGCTGCTGCCGATCGCGCTGGGCGTACGCGCGCTCCGCGGCTCCGACGACGACGAGACCCCCACCGTCGTCACCGGCCTGCTCGGGGTGGCCGGGGTGACGATCGCCAACGGCGCCGACAACGTGGCCGTCTACGTACCCGTCTTCCGGGCCCTGGGCGCAGCCGACAGCGCGATCTTCCTGCTGGTGTTCGTGCTGCTGATCGCCCTGTGGTGCGCCGCGGCCGCCTGGCTGGGCGGGCACCCCCGCGTGGTCGCGCTCGTCGAGCGCGCGGGCCACTGGCTGGTTCCGGCGATCTTCGTCGGTGTCGGGGTGGTGATCCTGGTCAGCTCCGGTGTGCTCGGCCGACTCGTCGACCTGCTCGGCTGAGAGCAGGCCGAGCCAGCCCGTCAGGCCAGCTCGACCAGCTCGAGCAGGTCGTCGCTCCAGGCGTCCTCGTCACCGTCGGGCAGCAGGATCGCGCGGTCCGGCTTGAGCGCGAGCACCGCCCCCGGGTCGTGGGTGACCAGGACGATCGCGCCCGGATAGTTGGCGATCGCGTCGAGCACCTGCTCCCGGCTGACCGGGTCGAGGTTGTTGGTCGGCTCGTCGAGCAGCAGCACGTTGGCACCGGAACAGACGAGGGTGGACAGGGCCAGCCGGGTCTTCTCACCACCGGAGAGCACCCCGGCCGGCTTGTTCACGTCGTCACCGGAGAAGAGGAACGCGCCGAGGATCTTGCGCAGGTCGGTGTCGGACTGCTCGACGGCGGCGGCACGCATGTTTTCCAACACGGTCCGCTCCACGTCGAGCGTCTCGTGCTCCTGGGCGTAGTAGCCCAACCGCAGGCCGTGACCCGCGTGCACCTCGCCGGTGTCCGGGGTGAGCAGCCCGCCGAGCATCCGCAGCAGGGTCGTCTTGCCGGCGCCGTTGAGCCCGAGGATGGCCACCCGGGAGCCCCGGTCCACCGCGACGTTGACGTCGGTGAAGATCTCCAGCGAGCCGTACGACTTGGACAGGCCGGTCGCGGTGAGCGGGGTCTTGCCGCACGGCGCGGGGTTGGGGAAACGCACCTTGGCCACCCGGTCGGCGACCCGTACCTCCTCCAGGCCCGAGATCAGCTTCTCGGCGCGGCGGGCCATGTTCTGCGCCGCCACGGTCTTGGTGGCCTTGGCCCGCATCTTGTCGGCCTGCGCCATCAACGCGCCGGCCTTCTTCTCCGCGTTGGCCCGCTCCCGACGGCGGCGGCGCTCGTCGGTCTCGCGCGCCTCCAGGTACGCCTTCCAGCCCAGGTTGTACACGTCGACAACGGATCGGGTGGCGTCGAGGAACCAGACCTTGTTGACCACCGACTCCAGCAGCGCGCCGTCGTGGGAGATCACGATCAGGCCGCCCTTGTGGTTGGCGAGGAAGCCGCGCAACCAGGTGATCGAGTCGGCGTCGAGGTGGTTTGTCGGCTCGTCGAGCAGCAGGATGCCGCCGCCGTTCTCGCCCGCGTCGCGGAACAGGATCCGGGCCAGCTCGATGCGCCGGCGCTGACCGCCGGAGAGGGTGCCGATGGTCTGCGCGAGCGCCCGGTCGGGCAGACCGAGGTTGGCGCAGATCCGGGCGGCCTCGGCCTCGGCGGCGTACCCGCCGAGCGCGGCGAACTGGTCCTCCAGCGCGCCGTAGCGGCGGACCAGCTTGTCGCTGGCGTCCTCGGCGAGGCGGGCCTCGAGCTCCTGCATCTGGGACATCAGCACGTCCAGGCCGCGTGCCGAGAGCACCCGGTCGCGACCGGTCACCTCCAGGTCACCGGTGCGCGGGTCCTGCGGGAGGTAGCCGATGGCGCTGCGCGTGTCGATCTGGCCGGAATACGGCTGCCCCTCGCCGGCGAGCACCTTCAGCGTGGTGGTCTTGCCGGCGCCGTTGCGACCGACCAGGCCGATCCGGTCACCCGGCTGCACGCGCAGGGTGGTGTCGGACAGCAGGATCCGGGAACCGGCACGCAGTTCCAGGCCGGTGGCTGTGATCATGTTTTCGGGCTCGCTCTCGGGGTCTGGAAGGCTGACTCGGGGCACGCGAAACGGCCGGCGGGCCCTAGAGGCCCGACGGCGCGGGGCGGTTCAGCCTTCGCAGCGCAGCACCCGACAAGTGTACCGGGCGCCGCTGGAGGGCCCGCCCGGATTACCGATCAAGATCATCGGGTATCGAAAGCGCTGTCCGGACCCCGTCCGGCACTTCACCGACAGAACGACATTCACACGACATTCACGGCATACGGCGATCGGGGTCAGCATGGAACTCAACGAGCGGGCCGAACTCGACACCTCCCAGGTCAACGACCGGGGTCGAGGCGGTGGAGGGGGCGGCGGCCTCGGCATTCCACTGCCGGGCGGCGGCGGTGGTCGCGGCGGGCTGATCGGCATCGTGGTGGCAGTGCTTGTCGCGCTGCTCGGCGGCGGGTTCGGCCTGAACGCGATGACCAACGGCGACGAGGGCGGCGGGCAGGCCGGCGGCACCGACCTGGAGCAGCTCTGCTCGCGCGACAACCCGCAGCGCTTCGACGACCTGCGCTGCCGCAACCTGGCCTACGTCAACAGCATCCAGGCCTACTGGCAGACGGCGTACCCGAAGCTGGGCAACGGGAAGTACGAGCCGACCGACACCAACTACTTCCAGGCCGCCGTGAACACCGGCTGCGGCCAGGCCGACTCGGGCGTCGGCCCGTTCTACTGCCCCGCCGACCGGCAGGTCTACATCGACCTGAGCTTCTACGAGGAGCTGGCCTCCCGGTTCGGCGCCAAGGGCGAGTTCGCGCAGCCCTACGTGCTCGCCCACGAGTACGGACACCACATCCAGAACCTGCTCGGCACCAACGAGAAGGCCGGCCAGGGCGACCAGAGCGGCCCCCGCTCCGCGTCCGTCCGGCTGGAGTTGCAGGCCGACTGCTACGCCGGCGCCTGGGCCAAGCACGCCACCGAGACCAAGGACGAGAACGGCGAGGAACCGCTGTTCAAGTCGATCACCCAGACCGACATCACCGAGGCGCTGAACGCCGCCGAGGCGATCGGCGACGACAGCATCCAGGAACGCTCCGGCGGGCAGGTCAACCCGGACTCGTTCACCCACGGCACCTCTGAGCAGCGGCAGCGCTGGTTCCAGCAGGGCCACGACAGCGGCGACCCGAAGACCTGTGACACCTTCGGCACCGACCAGCTCTGACCTGATCCGACCTGACCCGCCCCGTCAGCGCCGACCGCGCTGGCGGGGCGGTCGTCGGTCTAGTCGAGCTTGGAGACCTGGTAGTGCGCGATCAGCCAGTCGTCGTCGATCCGCCGCACGAGCACGCCGAGGTACACGGTCAGGGTGGGGCGGTCGGTGAAGCCGAACCGCACCTCCAGATAGCCGAGGACCAGGTCGTCGGCGAGTCGGCGGACCTCCCGGATGTCGTACGCGGCGGTCAGGCCGAGCGGCTGGGCGGCGTAGTACGCGGCGACCCCGGCCCGACCCACGGAGTACGGGTGCAATCCCTGGAAGATCGCGTCCCCGGTGAAGCACGACGCGACACGCTCCGGCTCGTGGGCGTCGACCGCCGACGCCCACCGGTCGAGGACCGTACGCAGGATCTGGTCGTCGGACATGGTGATCTCCCTACTGGCGTCGCGGGTCACCGGGCCGGCTGACCCGGGTCGTTCGGGTGCGGTGTCAACGGCGTGACGCTCTCCCGCCGCCAGGCCCGCAACGGCATCGACGCGAGCACCCCGTCCAGGGCCTCGGCGTCGTCGGCCTCGAAGAGCCCCCACGTACGCCACTCCCCCGGCCCCAGCGGGGGTCGCCACAGTCGCAGGAGACTGCCCTGCGTCGCCAGCGCGGCCGACCGTGCCGCCTCACGCGCACGCATCGCGGCCACCTCGTCCTCGGACGTGCCCTCCGGCACCGTCGTCACCATGTCCACCAGAAACTCCACCTGCCCATCCTCCGACCAGCGGCACGGCGGCAGGTCAGGAACCCCGTTTTGCGTGGCGGTCGTCTCCTCAGCCGACCGGTGCCGGGTCGCGCAGTCGGATCTGCACCGCACGGGCCGCGGTCGCCGCCGCGACGAGCACGGCGTGCCGCGGCTCCGGAACGTCGAGCAGCCGCTCCGCGCGCAGCGGCACGAGCGGGGCCAACCGGCGGTCGGCCAGCACCGTGTCCACCGCCCGCCGGTCCCCGCCGCAGACCACAGCGGTCAGCGTCGCCACCGCCGGCAGGAGCAGGCGTACGGCCAGGTCCGCCGCATCACCCATCGCCGCCTTGGCCTGGTTGTCGCGCCGCCGGGCAAACCGCTGCTGTGACCATCCGCCCGCGGCGGTGCGCCCCTGCACGTAGCGGCTGTCCACCTTGGAGACGACGAGAGCCGCGCCCTCGGCCACGCCGACAGCCACCGCGCCCTTGCGGGCCAGCAGCAGGCCGATCCGGCGGGGCGTCACGGCGGCGGCCACGAACCCGGCGACGTCATCGCTGGCCGGCGCCCCGGGTGGGGCGTACAGCTCCGCGGTCGCCCCGTCGTCGGCGGTGAGCAGCAGCCCGTACTCCCGCGTGGTGGTGGTGTGCGGGCCGTGCCGGTCGGCGAAGCCCTCGACCCAGCGGCCGACGCGGGCCGGATCGACCTCCACCCACCGGCCGCCCCCGGCTGCGGGTCGACTGGTCATCGCCCGACCGTACGGCACGCCCAGCCAGGCAGGGCGCTCAGCCCGGCAGCAGCGCGACCACCGCCAGCGCGGCGATCAGCGCGCTGGAGACCAGGCCGGTGACCAGCCGCCCGCGCGGACTGCTCAACGCCCGACCGACCACGGTGCCGCCGCCGGCGATGAGCAGCTGCCAACTCGCCGACGCCAGGAACACGCCCGCCACGAAGAGCGCCGGCGCGCCCGCGCCGGCGGTGTCCCGCCGGCCGAGCACCAGCGCGGTGAAGTAGAGAACCGTCGCCGGGTTGAGCAGGGTCAGCCCGAGCAACGCCGCGTAGGCCCGCCCCGGAGTGCTCAGACCCCCACCGGCGGAGGCCGTGGGCGTCCGCCGCGTCCGGTGCGCGGACCAGGTCCGCCACAGGCCGTGCGCGGCCAGCCCCAGCAGGACGGCAGCCGCGACCACCCGCAGCGGCCCGGCGACCGGCGCGACGACCCCGGCCAGGCCGGCGCCCCCGAGCGCGGCGACCGCCGCGTAGAGCCCGTCGGCCGTCGCCACCGCGAGCGCCGCCGCAGCACCGACCCGGAACGAGGTACGAGCACTCAGGCCCAGGATCAGGATCGCGATCGCGCCGACCGGGATGGCGACGCCGTACCCGGCCACCAGACCGGCGAGCAGCGCCTCGGTCACGGGAGTCGGTGGCGGGTCGAGGCTCGCCCCCGTAGCGGCCGCTGTCGACGCACGGCAGTCGCCGCGCGGACAGGGACCTGCATCGGGTACGCCTCAGTCACGTCCGCATCCTGCGCGCCGACGCACCAGCCCCGCCACCGGTTTTCCGCGCCTCGAACCCTGCGGTTCGACCCCGAGATCGTGCTCGAACCTCAAGGTGGTGGCCTCTGCGACTCGCCGAGACCACCACCTCGGTGATCGAGAACGCTCGTGGGGTCCACCGGGGCCGCCAGGCCGATCAGGCCCTCCCGGCGCCCCACTGGGGCTCGCGACCAAGGTAGGAGAGCAGGGCGCTGACCTCGTCGACCTCCGGGCCGGTGGTGATCGCCGGGGCGTACGCGCCGTAGGCCCGCAGCGGCTCGACGATCTGCCGGGCGACCTCCAGCAGGGGGCGGGCCAGTTCGTCGTCGAGCGGGGACGGCTGGCCGGTGGCCGCCGCGATGTCCCAGGCGTGCACCGCCGCGTCGAGGGCGCAGGCGACGGCACCCACCCGGGCCGGAAGCTTGCCCTGCGGCAGCGGCGTGGGCACCTGCGGGTCGTCGGCGGCGACACCCGCCCAGGCTCGGGCGGAGGCGTCGAGGGCGGCGCGAAGGCCGACCAGCTTGTCACCGTCGACCCGGCCGGAGGGTGCGAACGGGTCCTCTGCCGGCCCCGGGCCGCCGACGATCGCCGCCGCGAAGGCGATCTGGTCGCCTGTCGCGTGCTGAAGCACCTGGGTGACCGTCCACCCCTCGCACGGGGTGGGCCGCTCCCAGGCGTCGGCCGGAACCCTCTCCACTGTCGTCATGAGGGCCTTGTGGGCCCGGTCGAGCACGGTCCGCCACTGTGCCGCTGCCATCTCGCTCATCGTCCTGACCCTCCGCCGACTACCGCTCGCGGAGCGGAATATTCCGCTCCGTTCTGAGATCAGTCTAGCAGACCGGAATGATCCGTTCCACTATTGATTCGCGGCTGGTCCGGAAACGCGTCGAGCGCGGCACCCCGGACGGGGACCGCGCTCGACGATGGCGAACGGAGTCGGCTCAGACGTTGAAGCCGAGGGAACGGAGCTGGTCCCGGCCCTCATCGGTGATCTTGTCCGGGCCCCACGGCGGGAGCCACACCCAGTTGATCCGGATGTCGTTGACCAGGCCGCCGCCGGGGCCGGTGGTCAGCGCCTGCCGGGCCTGGTCCTCGATCACGTCGGTCAGCGGGCAGGCCGCCGAGGTGAGCGTCATGTCGAGAGTGGCGACGTTCTCGTCGTCGACGTGCACGCCGTACACGAGGCCCAGGTCGACCACGTTGATGCCCAGCTCCGGGTCGACGACGTCCTTCATCGCCTCTTCGATGTCGGCGATCATGGCCTTGCTGACGCCGCCCGCCGGGGCGACGGCGTCGCCGGCAGCCGGCGGCACGGCACCATCGGTCGTCACGGCACCATCGGTCGTCACGGCGTCGGTCTGCGGTGCCGTGACCGCGTCACCGGCCTCCGGCGTCGCCGCGGTAGCGGTGTTCTCGCTCATGCCGTCCCTCCGCTTCGCTGCGTGATGCCACAAGGCACCACTGTTTCATTCGCTCGCTGACGCTCGCTCACGCCTTCACCTCCGGGCTCACGCCCACACCGGCGCGTGCCGCGGCGTCCTTGAACGCCATCCACGGCAGCAGCGCGCACTTGACCCGGGCGGGGTAGCGGGCCACACCCGCGAAAGCAACCCCGTCACCGAGCACGTCCTCGTCCGGCGTGACCTGACCACGCCCGGACATCAACTCCACGAACGCCTCGTGCACCTCGAAAGCTTCCCCGGCGCCCCGACCGCGCAGCAACTCGTGCAGCACGCTCGCCGACGCCTGGCTGATCGAGCAGCCCATCCCGTCGTACGAGATGTCGTGCAGCACGTCACCGTCGGTGGCCACCCGCACGGTGACCTCGTCGCCGCAGGTGGGGTTGACGTGGTGCGCCTCCGCGACCTGGTCACCCGGGTCCTCGGCGTCGCGCAGACCACGCCCGTGCGGGCGCTTGTAGTGGTCCAGGATGATCTCCTGGTAGAGCTGGTCGAGCTGCATCAGTCGAACACCTTCCGCACCTGCTCCAGACCGGCCACCAGAGCGTCGATCTCCTCGGTGGTGGTGTAGAGGTAGAACGAGGCCCGGGTCATCGCCGGGACGCCGAACCGGCTGCACACCGGCTTCGCGCAGTGGTGGCCCACCCGCACCTGCACGCCGAGCGAGTCCAGCACCTGACCCACGTCGTGCGGGTGCACGTCACCCAGCGCGAACGAGATGGTGCCGCCTCGGCCGACCGGCACGGTCGGGCCGAAGATCCGCAGGTCGGGCACCGCGCCGAGGGCGTCCAGCGCGTACGCCGTCAGCTCCTTCTCATGCCACTGGATGGCCGGCATGCCGATCCCGGTGAGGTAGTCCACCGCCGCGCCGAGCGCGACCGCCTCGGCGATCGGCGGCGTGCCCGCCTCGAACCGGGCCGGCGGCGCGGCGAACGTCGAGCGGGCCATGGTGACCGTCTCGATCATCGAACCACCGCCGAACACCGGCGGCATGGCCGCCAGCAGCTCGGCCCGGCCCCAGAGCACGCCGATACCTGTCGGGCCGAGCATCTTGTGGCCGGTGAAGACGATGTAGTCGGCGTCCAGGTCGACCACGTCGATCGGCAGGTGCGGCACCGACTGCGAGCAGTCCAGCAGCAGCAGCGCGCCCACCTCACGGACCCGCGCGGTGATGCGGGAGGTGGCGTTGACAGTGCCGAGGATGTTCGACATGTGCACCAACGAGACGATCTTCGTCCGTTCGGTGACCAGGTCGTCCAGGCCCGACTCGTCCAGCCGGCCCTGCTCGGTGACGGGGAACCAGCGCAGGGTCGCACCGGTCCGTTCGCAGAGCAGTTGCCACGGGACGATGTTCGAGTGGTGCTCCATCTCGGAGATCACCACCTCGTCGCCCGGCCCCAGCCGGAACCGCGGGTCGCCGTCCGCGCGCAGCGAGGCGTTCGAGAAGGCGTACGCCACGATGTTGATCGCCTCGGTGGAGTTCTTGGTGAACACCACCTCGTCGACGCTCGGCGCGTTGATGAACGCGGCGACCTTGGCCCGCGCCCCCTCGTACGCCTCGGTGGCCTCGGTGCCCAGGGTGTGCACCGAACGCGACACGTTGGCGTTGTGCCGCGCGTAGTGCTCGTCGAGCACGTCGAGCACCTGACGGGGCTTGTGCGAGGTGTTGGCGCTGTCGAGGTAGACCAGCGGGTGCCCGTTGATCTCCCGGCTCAGGATCGGGAAGTCGGCGCGTACCCGGGCCACGTCGAAACGTGGCACGTCGTCGTACTGCGGCATCCCCGCGGGGATCGCGATGCTGGTCATCTCGGCAGCGCCTCTCTCGCTCAGGCCTTGGCCGTGCCGGCCCCGGCGGCGTACCGCTCGTAGCCCTCGGCCTCAAGCTTGTCGGCCAGCTCCGGGCCGCCCTGCTCGACGATCCGGCCGGCCACGAAGACGTGTACGAAGTCCGGCTTGATGTAGCGCAGGATCCGCGTGTAGTGGGTGATCAGCAGCACACCGGTGTCGCCGTTGTCGCGGACCCGGTTGACGCCCTCGCTGACCACGCGCAGCGCGTCCACGTCGAGGCCCGAGTCGGTCTCGTCGAGGATGGCGATCTTCGGCTTGAGCAGCTCAAGCTGAACGATCTCGTGCCGCTTCTTCTCACCGCCGGAGAAGCCCTCGTTGACGTTGCGCTGGGCGAACGCCGGGTCCATCTGCAGGCGCTCCATCGCGCCGCGCAGCTCGCCACCCCACGTGCGCAGCTTCGGCGCCTCGCCGTCGATGGCGGTCTTCGCGGTCCGCAGGAAGTTGGCGACCGAGACGCCGGGCACCTCGACCGGGTACTGCATGGCCAGGAAGAGGCCGGCGCGGGCCCGCTCGTCGACAGTCATGGCGAGGACGTCCTCACCGTCGAGGGTCACCGTGCCGCCGGTGATCTCGTACTTGGGGTGACCGGCGATCGAGTACGCCAGGGTGGACTTGCCGGAACCGTTCGGACCCATGATCGCGTGGGTCTCACCGGACTTCACGGTCAGGTCGACGCCGGCCAGGATCGGCTTGAGCTCACCCTCGGGCAGCTTGACCGACACCTTCAGGTCGCGGATCTCCAGGGTGCTCATTATCGGGTCACTCCATTACTCGGCGTCAGGCTGAGGTAGATGTCGCCGTCGCGGACTTCGACGGGGTAGACGGGGACGGGTTCGGTGGCCGGCAGACCGGAAGGCTGGCCGGTGCGCAGGTCGAAGCGCGAGCCGTGCAGCCAGCACTCAAGCGTGCAGCCGTCGACCTCACCCTCGGAGAGGGCGACCGAGGCGTGCGAGCACTCGTCGTAGGCGGCGTAGAACTCGCCGTCCTCGCCGTGCACAAGCGCGATCGGGGTGCCGTCGACGTCCGCGCTGATCGCGGTGCCCTTCGGCACGTCCTCGGTGGAGCAGATCCGGATCATCAGGCGCCCGCCTTGGTGAGCCGGGCCTCGATCGCGTCGCCGAGGCGCTCGCGCAGCGACTCCACCGGGATCTTGTTGATCAGCTCGGCGAAGAAGCCGCGGACCACCAGGCGGCGGGCCTCGCTCTCCGGGATCCCCCGGGCCATCAGGTAGAAGAGCTGCTCGTCGTCGAAGCGGCCGGTCGCGCTGGCGTGGCCGGCGCCGGTGATCTCGCCGGTCTCGATCTCCAGATTGGGTACGGAGTCCGCCCGCGCGCCGTCGGTGAGCAGCAGGTTCCGGTTGATCTCGTACGTGTCGGTGCCGGTCGCCTCGGCCCGGATCAGCACGTCGCCGACCCAGACGGTGTGGGCGTCGTCACCCTGCAGAGCGCCCCGGTAGCCGACGTAGCTGCGGCAGTCCGGCACGGAGTGGTCGACCAACTGCCGGTGCTCCAGGTGCTGGCCCGAGTCGGCGAAGTAGACGCCGTACAACTCGGCCTCGCCACCCCGGCCGGTGTACTCCACGCTCGTGAACTGGCGGACCAGGTCGCCGCCGAGGGTGACCTGGACGTGCACCACCCGGGCGTCCCGACCCAGCTTGATGGTGACGTGCTGCGCCTGGACCGCGTCCTCGGCCCAGTCGGCGACCGTGACCAGGGTCAGCTTCGCGCCGTCGGCGACGAACACCTCGACGTTGTCGGCGAGCGTGGTCGAACCCTCCTGGGAGAACACGACGGTGGCCTCCGCGAACCGACCCACCTGGACCTGGGTCCGGGCGAAGGCCAACTCCTCGGGGTACGCGCCCAGCAGCCGGACGACCACCGCGTCGGACACGACGGCCTCGGCCGCCACCTCGACAAGCGCGACGCGCGCCGCCCCGCCGTGGGCCAACGCGCTGACCCGGTCGGTCGGCACCGACGCGGACGCGACGCTGGCGTCGGTCGGCTCGACGAGCCGCACCGACACCCCGGCCGGCAGGTCCGGGTGCTCGATGGTGACGCCCCGGCCGGTGGCGGCCGAGGTGTCCGCCGTCGCCAGACCGCGCAGACGCTTGAGCGGGGTGAAACGCCACTCCTCCTCCAGGCCGGTGAGGGCCGGGAAGTCAGCGACGTCGTACGAGCGCAGCGCCTGCGACTTGGTGCTGGGCGGCGCGGAAGCCTGGGTAGTCATTTCTTCCTTGGTCTGTCATGAATCGGAGGGTCAAAGCGGGCTGGACCGGACCCGGCGTACCGGGTCCGGGCCCGTCCGTGGCCGGGCGGAGGCGGCGTCAGCCGACCGCGCCCTCCATCTGGAGCTCGATCAGGCGGTTGAGCTCCAGGGCGTACTCCATCGGAAGCTCCTTGGCGATCGGCTCGATGAAGCCGCGCACGATCATGGCCATCGCCTCGTCCTCGCTCAGGCCCCGGCTCATCAGGTAGAAGAGCTGGTCGTCACTGATCTTGGAGACGGTCGCCTCGTGCCCCATCGACACGTCGTCCTCGCGGATGTCGACGTACGGGTAGGTGTCCGAGCGGGAGATGGTGTCGACAAGCAGGGCGTCGCACTTGACAGTGCTCCGGCTGTGGTGCGAACCCTCCAGGACCTGCACCAGACCCCGGTACGAGGTGCGACCGCCGCCACGGGCGATCGACTTGGAGATGATGCTTGAGGAGGTGTGCGGGGCGGCGTGCACCATCTTGGCGCCGGCGTCCTGGTGCTGACCCTCGCCGGCCATCGCCACCGAGAGCACCTCGCC
Organism: Micromonospora sp. NPDC023888; assembly: GCF_040639415.1. Classification (NCBI taxonomy): domain Bacteria; kingdom Bacillati; phylum Actinomycetota; class Actinomycetes; order Micromonosporales; family Micromonosporaceae; genus Micromonospora; species Micromonospora sp. NPDC023888. The sequence continues at coordinate 22,288 of NZ_JBEZZW010000051.1, forward strand.
CTTGGCGTGCTCGCCGGTCATGTAGACCGCCGGGTACTTCATGGTCACCTTGGAGCCGATGTTGCCGTCGACCCACTCCATGGTCGCGCCCTCGTGGCAGACGGCACGCTTGGTGACCAGGTTGTAGACGTTGTTCGACCAGTTCTGGATGGTCGTGTAGCGGCAGCGCGCGTTCTTCTTCACGATGATCTCCACGACCGCGCTGTGCAGCGAGTCGGAGGAGTACAGCGGCGCGGTGCAGCCCTCGACGTAGTGCACGTACGCACCCTCGTCGACGATGATCAGCGTCCGCTCGAACTGGCCCATGTTCTCCGTGTTGATCCGGAAGTAGGCCTGCAACGGGATCTCCACGTGCACACCCTTCGGCACGTAGATGAACGAGCCACCGGACCACACGGAGGTGTTCAGCGCGGCGAACTTGTTGTCGCCGACCGGGATCACCGTGCCGAAGTACTCCTTGAAGACGTCCTCGTGCTCGCGCAGCGCGGTGTCCGTGTCCAGGAAGAGGACGCCCTGCTCCTCAAGGTCCTCACGGATCTTGTGGTAGACGACCTCGGACTCGTACTGCGCCGCGACACCGGCGACCAGCCGCTGCTTCTCCGCCTCCGGGATGCCCAGCCGGTCGTAGGTGTTCTTGATGTCCTCGGGCAGGTCCTCCCAGCTGGTGGCCTGCTTCTCGGTGGACCGCACGAAGTACTTGATGTTGTCGAAGTCGATGCCGGTGAGGTCCGCGCCCCAGGCCGGCATCGGCTTGCGGCCGAACAGCCGCAGACCCTTCAGCCGCAGGTCGAGCATCCACGCCGGCTCGTTCTTCTTCGCCGAGATGTCCCGCACCACCGCCTCGTTGATGCCGCGCTGGGCGACCGCCCCGGCGGCGTCCGGGTCGGACCAGCCGTACTCGTACCGACCCAGGGCGGCAAGCTGCTCTTCCTGGGTCAGGGGCTGGACAATCTGCTCGGTCATCTATCTGTCCTCACAGTGGTGACGGGATTACCGGATTGAACACGCCCCGGCTGGGTCGGAATGTGCGTGGTGCACACCCCGTCGCCGTGCGCGATGGTGGCAAGACGCTGCACGTGGGTGCCGACCAGACGGGAGATCACCGCGGTCTCGGCCTCGCACAGCTGAGGGAACTCGGCGGCCACGTGCGCCACCGGGCAATGGTGCTGGCAGAGCTGACCGCCGGAGGCGATCGTGGTCGCGTTGGCAGCGTAACCCTCGGCGGTGAGCGCCGCGGCGAGTGCCTCGGCCCGCGCGAGGGGATCGTCGCCGGCGTCCTCCATGGCCGTGCGGCAGCGTGACTCCAGGGCGGACACCTGCTCGGTGGCGAACGCCTCGACCGCGTCCGACCCGCCGCTGCGGGCGATCCACCGCAGCGCGGCGGTCGCCATGTTGTCGTAGTGATGGGTGCCACAGCGGACCCGGCCGGCCTCGGTAAGCATGAACACCTTGGCCGGACGCCCCCGACCGCGGCTGCCCTGCACGACCTGCTCGCGGGAGTACACATCGCCGTCGGCGAGCATCGCGTCGAGGTGCCGGCGGATCGCCGCCGGGCTGAGCCCGAGGGCGACGCCGAGCTGCGCGGCGGTGGTGGCCCCCCGCTCCAGCAGCAGTTGGGTGACCCGGTCGCGGGTGGAGATCTCCGCCGCCGTGGCCCCACCGGACGCCGCAGACGTGGTCAGGACCGGGGCGGACGCGGACGCGCCGACGGCCGGGACAGCCGTCGGCTGGTGCCCTGGGAGCGCCGCCGCGTTTTTCACAACGCCAACGTTACGTAATTACCCGGAGGGTCGCAAACCCGGGCCCCGGTGATCCGAACCACCGAGCCGACGGAGTCGGACGAACCTCGATCACTACGGTGCGTAGGATTTGCGCCGTGAACCGAATCGCCCGTCCGGTCCCCGTCATCCTGCTGCGCCGCCTCGCGCTCGCCTCGATCATCGCGAACGTGGGCATCGTCCTCACCGGCGGGGCCGTCCGGTTGACCGCCTCGGGCCTCGGCTGCCCCACCTGGCCCCGGTGCACCGACGATTCGTACGTCACCACCCCCGAGATGGGTGTGTACGGGGTGATCGAGTTCAGCAACCGCATGCTGACCTTCGCGGTGGGCCTGATCGCGCTGGCCACCCTGCTGGCCGTACTGACGCTCCGGCCGCGCCGACCCGGGCTGCTGGCCCTCGCGGTCGCCGTGTTCCTGGGCATCCCCGCCCAGGCGGTGGTCGGTGGCATCACCGTGCTCACCAACCTCAACCCGTGGGTGGTCGGCCTGCACTTCCTCGCCTCGATGGCGGTGATCGCCGCCGCGTACGCCCTCTGGCGGCGCGTCGGCGACCCGGACGGCCCGACCGTGGCCGTGGTGCCCACGCCGCTGCGCGCGCTGGCCCGGGTCACCACCGGCGTGGCGGTCGCGGTGCTGGTCATCGGCACCTGGGTCACCGGCAGCGGCCCGCACGCCGGCGACCACGGCGCCGCCCGCAACGGGCTCGACCCGGAGTCGATCTCGCAGGTGCACGCGGACGGGGTCTTCCTGCTGATCGGCCTCTCGGTGGCGCTGATCTTCGCGTTCCGCGCCGTCGGTGCGCGGCGGGCCACCCGCGCCGCGATCGTCCTGGTCGCCGTGGAGCTGGGTCAGGGCCTGATCGGCTTCGTGCAGTACTTCACCCACGTACCGGCGCTGCTTGTCGGCGCGCACATGCTCGGCGCCTGCCTGGTGCTGCTGGCCGCCCTGTCGGTGCAGTGGTCGACCCGCGAGCGCCGCGCGGTCAGCCCGACAGCCGAGACCACCCCGGCCGACACCGCCACCCCCGTCCCGGTCACCGCCTGACGTCGTCCGGCGGCTGATCGACTCGGTTTCCTTGAAGTCGCGGTGTCCGGGCCGGTCCGATGGCCCGACTTTCAGGAAGCGGAGTTGATCACGCGGCCCAGGTGGGTGGCGATCGCGGCGGCGAGGCGGTCGGGAGCCCCGTCGGCGTACCCGATGAACAGCGACGGCTCGGTCAGCTCCAGCTCGACCAGGACCGGCTCACCGTCCGGGCCGGGGATCAGGTCGACCCGGGCGTAGAGCAACTGTCGCGTGCCGCCGGGCACCGCGGCGAGGGTCTGCTCGGCCACCGCGAGCTGCTCGGGCCGGGCACTGCGGGAGGTGATCTCCTCGGCCTTGTAGAGCCCGTCCGGGCCGAGATCCGGACCGGTGAGCATCGGGCCCTTGCGGATCGCGTGGCTGAAGGTGAGCCCGTCCGGGCCGGCCAGGAAGAGCAGCGCCGTCTCACCCTCGGTGTCGACGGCACGCAGGTACGGCTGGACCATGGTCACCCGGCCGGCGGCGGAGAGCCGGCGGACGTGTGCGAGGGCCAGGTCCCGGTGGTCCGGGTCGGCCAGGTCGTACCGGCCGGTGTCCTGACTGCCGGCGCTCACCGCGGGCTTGAGCACGTACTCGCCGGTCTCGGCGGGTGGCTGCCAGCGCTCCCCCGGCGCGACCCACGACGTCGGCACGGTCGGCACCCCGGCGGCGCTCAGCTCGGCGAGGTAGCGCTTGTCGGTGTTCCAGCGGACCACGTCGGCCGGGTTGACAAGCGTCGGGACGGTTGCCGCCCAGGCGACGAACTCGTCGCGGCGCAGCGCGTAGTCCCAGGGAGAGCGGAGCACCACCAGGTCGAACGAGGACCAGTCGACGTCGGGGTCGTCCCACACCACCGTCGCGACGGAGATGCCCCGGGCCTTCAGCGGAGCGAGGACCAGCCGGTCGTCCGGGTCGAGATCGACGAGGTCGGCACAGGTGACGAGAGCGACCCGGGGTTCCCCCCGGGTCGACTGGTGGTTGGTGGTCAATTGAGCTGGCTGTTCAGCGGGCCATGGTGCGGCGGGCCATGGACCGCCAGAGGTCGTTGCTCGGGCGCATCTGGTCCATCAGTTCACGCTCCCAGGCGTTCTCGACGGTGACTCCCGCCTTGGCGCACGCCTCCCGCGCGGTGACGGTGTCGTCGGCGAACTGGTCGCCCCACTCGCCGTCGGAACCCACCAGGACGATTCGCGCGCCACGCTTGCCGACGTACTCGATGACCGCCTTCGCGCCGCCGTGGCCGGCGGCGAACGCCTGAAGGCCCGCGACCAGGCTGTGGGGTGCCTGCTCGTCGGTGGTCTGCTCAGCCGTCAGCGTCGTATCGGAACCATCTGCCATAACGCGAAGCCTAAGCAGACTCGCACCCTCCCGGGCGAGAACCATGAACCTTTTGTGATGCCAATTACCTACAGGTTTAAGGAAGATCGTAAGGCACCTGCCCGGTTATATCCGGACTTTTACTCTCAAAGCAAGTGGGCGAATCGCCGCTCAGCTCGCGCAGTTGAGCCGATCCGACTCATGTTGAAAGTTACCCTGATGTGACGTTAAACCCGGACAACTCATCCATGTCCATGATTAGTCAGGAGCTTGTGCCACGTGCGACCGCCCGGGGCGGGGACTGGTCAGATCAGCGCGTCGAGCGCGACAGCGGCGAACACGATCGTCAGGTACGTCGTGGACCAGTGGAACAGTCGCATCGGCTTGACCGCCTCGCCGCGCGTCGCGCGCCGGCAGAGTCGGTGCGCCTCGACCACGAAGATGGCACCCACCACCAGGGTCGGCACCCCGTAGATCGCGCTGAGCCCCAGCGGCCAGACGGCCAGGGAGGTGAGCACGGTGAGCCACGCGAAGATCAGGATCTCGGCGTTCACCCGGCGGACCGAGGCCACCACCGGCAGCATCGGGATGCCGGCGCGGGCGTAGTCGTCCTTGTACTTCATGGCGAGCGGGTAGAAGTGCGGCATCTGCCAGAAGAAGACCACCGCGAAGAGCCCCCAGGCGGCCGGCGCCAGCGAGCCGGTCACCGCCGCCCAGCCGATCAGCACCGGGGCCGCCCCGCAGGCGCCACCCCAGAAGGTGTTTGTCGGAGTGGACCGCTTGAGCCACAGCGTGTAGATGACGTCGTAGTAGACGATCGCGGCAAGCGTCAGCCCGGCGGCGAGCAGATTGGTGAACGCCGCCATCAGGGCGATCGACACCGCCGCCAGCACCAGACCGAAGACCAGCGCGTTACGGGGTGACACGGTGTGCGCCGGCAGCGGCCGACGCTTGGTACGCCGCATCAACTGGTCGATGTCCCGGTCGATGTAGCAGTTGAGCACGCTCGCCGCGCCCGCAGCGAGCGAGCCACCGATCAGCACAACGGCCATCAACCACAGCGACGGGAGCCCGCCATCGGCGAGCATCATCGCCGGAATGGTGGTGACCAGCAGGAGTTCGACGATCCGCGGCTTGGTGAGCGCCACGTACGCCGAGAAGACCGCGCGTACGTCCCGCCGGGCCACCGGGCCCTCGGCCGCCCGTGCCGGCTGCTGCCCGGCCGGGTTGCTCGCGGGGCGCTCGGTGATCATGCTCACGGATTGCCACCTTCCGGCATCGGGCACGGGGAGATCGGATCGGTCGGGACCGCTCGGGCCCGCACACCGACCCACACACTACGCGTTGTCGTTTTGGCTGCCCGGCCGACCCGACAACGGTGCGGGCCGTCACACCACCGGGTTCAACCAAGCATTCGGAACGTCACGTAGCGCACACCATGCGGAGATCCCCGGGCGCGTGTTTAGGGACGCTCGATAAGGTCATCGGTGAGGGTTCCGCCCATCTGCCGAGGAGCACAACCATCGTGGCTGCCAAACGACCCGAGCACTCCGCACTTAACTGGTCCGACCTCGATCGCCGGGCCGTCGATACCGTCCGCGTGCTGGCCATGGACGCCGTAGAGAAATCCGGCAACGGCCACCCGGGCACCGCGATGAGCCTCGCGCCCGCGGCGTACCTCCTCTTCAACCGCGTCATGCGACACAACCCCGCCGACCCGAACTGGCCCGGCCGGGACCGGTTCGTCCTCTCCGCCGGGCACTCCAGCCTGACGCTCTACATCCAGCTCTTCCTGTCCGGTTACCCGTTGAGCCTGGACGACCTCAAGTCGCTGCGGCAGTGGGGCTCGCAGACGCCGGGTCACCCCGAGCACGGGCACACCCCGGGCGTGGAGACCACCACCGGCCCGCTCGGGCAGGGCCTGGGCAACGCGATCGGCATGGCCATGGCGGCCCGCCGCGAGCGCGGCCTGTTCGACCCCGAGGCCGAGCCGGGCGCGTCGGTCTTCGACCACGACATCTGGTGCATCGTCTCCGACGGCGACATCGAGGAGGGCATCAGCCACGAGGCCAGCGCCCTCGCCGGGCACCAGCAGCTGGGCAACCTCACGGTGATCTACGACGACAACGAGATCTCCATCGAGGACGACACCCGGATCGCCAAGAGCGAGGACGTGGCCGCCCGCTACGAGGCGTACGGCTGGCACGTGCAGACCGTCGACTGGCGTAGCGGCGACGCCGACCAGGGCGACTACCACGAGGACGCCGAGGCCCTGCACGCCGCGCTGCTGGCCGCCAAGGCGGAGACCGGCCGTCCCTCCTTCATCGCGCTGCGCACCATCATCGGCTGGCCCGCGCCCAACAAGCAGAACACCGGCAAGATCCACGGTTCGGCGCTCGGCGCCGACGAGGTGAAGGCCACCAAGCGGATCCTCGGCTTCGACCCGGAGCAGACCTTCCAGGTCGACGAGGACGTGCTCGCCCACGCCCGTACGGTGATGGGCCGCGGCTCCGACGCCCAGCAGGAGTGGACCACCTCGTTCGACGCCTGGAAGAAGGCGAACCCGGAGCGCACCGCGCTCTACGAGCGGTTGGCCGGCCGGGTCCTGCCGGACGGCTGGACCGACGCGCTGCCGGTCTTCCCCGCGGACGCCAAGGGCGTGGCCACCCGGGCCGCGTCCGGCAAGGTGCTGGAGGCCCTCGCGCCGGTGCTTCCGGAGCTGTGGGGCGGCTCGGCCGACCTGGCCGAGAGCAACAACACCACGATGAAGGGCGAGCCGTCGTTCATCCCGGCCGCGCACGCCACCAAGGACTTCCCCGGTCACGAGTACGGCCGCACGCTGCACTTCGGCATCCGTGAGCACGCCATGGGCGCGATCCTCAACGGCATCGCCCTGCACGGTGGCACCCGCCCGTACGGCGGCACCTTCCTGGTGTTCAGCGACTACATGCGCCCGTCGGTGCGGCTGGCCGCGTTGATGCAGCTGCCGGTCACCTACGTGTGGACGCACGACTCGATCGGCCTCGGCGAGGACGGCCCGACCCACCAGCCGGTGGAGCACCTGACCGCGCTGCGCGCCATCCCGGGCCTGGACGTGGTCCGTCCGGCGGACGCCAACGAGACGGCCTGGGCCTGGCGGCAGGCGCTGGAGCACACCGACCGGCCCACCGCGCTGGCGCTGAGCCGCCAACCGCTGCCGACCATGGACCGCGACGTCCTGGGCGGCGCGGAGGGGGTGGCCAAGGGCGGTTACGTCCTGGCCGAGGCGTCCAACGGCAAGCCGCAGGTGATCATCGTCGGCACCGGCTCCGAGGTGCAGCTCTGCCTGACCGCCCGGGAGCGGCTGGAGGCCGACGGCACCCCGACGCGGGTCGTCTCGATGCCCTGCCAGGAGTGGTTCTACGAGCAGGACGAGGCGTACCGGGAGTCGGTGCTCCCTCGCGGGGTAAAGGCACGGGTGAGCGTGGAGGCGGGCATCGCGATGTCCTGGCGCGGAGTCGTCGGTGACCTGGGCGAGAGCGTGAGCCTGGAGCACTACGGAGCGAGTGCCCCGCACACCGTGCTCTTCGAGCAGTTCGGGTTCACCCCCGACCGGATCGTGGCGGCGGCACACGCCTCGCTGGCCCGGGTGGGCGACATCACCGGTTTCACGACCGGAAACTGAGGGAGCGTAAACAGCATGACCGACAAGCTGAATGAGCTCACCGCCGCGGGTGTGGCGGTCTGGCTCGACGATCTTTCCCGGGTCCGACTGAGTTCCGGCGGGCTGGACCAGCTCCGCCGCGAGAAGCACGTGGCCGGTGTCACCACCAACCCGACGATCTTCGCGAAGGCGTTGAGCGACGCCGACGAGTACAACTGGCAGTTGCACGACCTCGCCACCCGTGGGGTGGAGGTCGAGGAGTCGGTGCGGATGCTCACCACGTACGACGTACGGTGGGCCTGTGACGTGATGCGCCCGTCGTACGACGCGAGCGCGGGTGTCGACGGTCGGGTCTCCATCGAGGTGGACCCCCGGCTGGCGCACGAGAGCGACCGGACGGTGGCCGAGGCCAAGGCGCTGTGGTGGCTTGTCGACCGGCCCAACCTCTTCATCAAGATCCCGGCCACCGAGGCCGGCCTGCCGGCGATCACCGCGACGCTTGCCGAGGGGATCAGCGTCAACGTGACGCTGATCTTCGGCCTGGACCGCTACTCGGCGGTGATGGAGGCGTTCCTCGCCGGTCTGGAGCAGGCCAAGGCCAACGGCCACGACCTGTCGAAGATCGGCTCGGTGGCATCGTTCTTCGTCTCCCGGGTCGACTCCGAGGTCGACAAGAGGCTGGAGAAGGTCGGCTCCGACCAGGCGAAGGCGCTGAAGGGCAAGGCTGCCATCGCCAACGCCCAGTTGGCGTACGAGCGCTACACCGAGGTGTTCTCCTCCGACCGGTGGAAGGCGCTCGCCGACGCCGGCGCGCACCCGCAGCGGCCGCTGTGGGCGTCCACCTCGACGAAGAACCCGGACTACCGCGACGTCATCTACGTCGAAGAGCTGATCGCTCCCGGTACGGTCAACACCATGCCGGAGTCGGTCATCCACGCGTACGCCGACCATGGCGAGACCCGCGGCGACACCATCACCGGCGCCTACGACGCGGCCCGGAAGGTCTTCGCGGACCTGGAGTCGGTCGGGGTGGACATGGCCGACGTGATCGCCACCCTGGAGCGCGAGGGCGTGGAGAAGTTCGAGGCCAGCTGGCAGGAGCTGCTCGACGGCGTCCGTAAGTCGCTGGAGGCGGCGGCCAAGGGCACCGGTGCGCCGAACAAGGCCGCCAAGGGCAACGCCAAGGCCGCTGAGAAGGCCGGTGGCGCATGAGCGAGCGCAGCGAGCGAATCAGCAAGCTCAGTGCGAAGGTGCCTCATGACGGCACGCAGCGAAGCGGAGTGACGGCATGAGTGACCTACTTGCCGGGCCGGTGGAGGCAGCCGCCGGGCTCGCCGTGTACGGCGCGGACGCCGTCGACAAGTCCGCGCCGGCGTCGACCCGGGACGCCCTGGTCAAGGCCGGCGTCCCGGGCAAGCTGGCGGGCAAGGACGCGAGCCTGTGGGGTCCGGACGCCGAAGCCGAGGCGAAGATCCGGCTCGGCTGGGTCGACACCCACACGCGCAGCCGGGAGTTGCTCGTGCAACTCGCCGAGCTGACCGCGGAGCTGGCCGACCTGGACCACGTGGTGCTCGCCGGCATGGGTGGTTCGTCGTTGGCCCCCGAGGTGATCACCCGAACCCTGGGTCGCCCGTTGACCGTGCTGGACACCACCGACCCGGGCCAGGTCCGGGCGGCGCTCGGTGACCGGTTGGAACGCACAGTGGTGGTGGTGTCCAGCAAGTCCGGGTCGACGGTGGAGACCGACAGTCACCGCCGCGTCTACCTGCAGGCGTTCCTGGACGCCGGGATGACCGAGGCGGAGGCCGGACGGCACTTCGTCATCGTCACCGACCCGGGTTCGCCGCTGGAGACCACCGCTACCGAGATGGGCGCGTTCACGGTGCTCGCCGATCCGAACGTCGGCGGCCGGTACTCGGCGCTCACCGCGTTCGGCCTGGTGCCCTCGGCGCTGGCCGGGGTCGAGGTCGCGGAACTGCTCGACCAGGCCGACGCGCTTGCCGCGTCGCTCGGCGCGGACCGGGACAATCCGGCGCTGGCGCTGGGTGCCGCCCTGGGCGCGGCGGCCACGCTGGCCCGGGACAAGGTCGCCCTGGTCTCCGACGGCACCGGCATCGACGGTCTCGGCGACTGGGCCGAGCAGTTGATCGCCGAGTCGACGGGCAAGGCCGGGGTGGGCATCCTCCCGGTGGTCGTGGAGTCCCCGCAGAGCCCCGGCGCGACCGGCGCGGACGTGCTGACGGTCAGCTACGGCGGCTCGCTCGCCCCCGGTGACGTGCCCGGTGGCGGCGCCACCCCGGACGTGGCCGTCAACGGCCCGCTTGGCGCGCAGTTCCTGGCCTGGGAGTACGCGACAGCGGTGGCCGGCGTGGTGCTCGGCATCGACCCGTTCAACCAGCCGAACGTCACCGAGTCCAAGGAGAACACCAACAAGATCCTGGCCTCGGGCCTGCCGGCGGAGTCGCCGTCGTTCACCGAGGGCGCGATCGAGGTGTACGCCCCGCAGGGCGCTCCCGGGGACCTGGCCGGGGTGCTGCGCTGGCTGCTCGACGGGCTGGGCGACGACGGCTACCTCGCCGTGATGGCGTACCTCGACCGGTTCGCCGACGCCGACGCGGCCAAGCTGCGGCCGCTGCTGGCGCAGGCGGGCGGGCGTCCGGTCACCTTCGGCTGGGGGCCGCGGTTCCTGCACTCCACGGGCCAGTACCACAAGGGCGGCCCACAGGTGGGCAGCTACCTCCAGGTGACCGGCGCGGTCGCCGAGGACCTGGCGGTGCCGGGCAAGCCGTACACCTTCGGTGAGTTGCAGGCGGCGCAGGCCGCCGGGGACCGGCAGGCGCTCGCCGGCCGGGAGCGCCCGGTGCTGCGGCTGCACCTGACCGACCGTGCCGCCGGTGTCGCCCAGCTGCTCGACGCCGCTGGTGATCTGTCGGCGTGAGGATGGACGACGTGACTGAAGCGGAGCGAGGAGGCGGCGTGAACCCGCTACGCGACCCGCAGGACCGCCGGTTGCCCCGAATCCCGGAGCCGTGCGCTCTGGTGATCTTCGGGGTGACCGGCGACCTGGCCCGCAAGAAGCTGCTCCCCGCGGTCTACGACCTGGCCAACCGGGGGCTGCTGCCGCCCGGTTTCGTGGTGCTCGGCTTCGCGCGCCGCGACTGGGGTGACGGCGACTTCGAGACCCTCGCGTGCGAGGCCGCCCGCAAGCACGCTCGTACCCCCTGGCGGGACGAGGTGTGGGCACGGCTGGCCGGCAACATCAAGTTCGTCGGCGGGTCGTTCGACGACGACGCCGCCTTCGACCAGCTTGCCTCGACGCTTGACGACCTGCGCCAGACCCACGGCATCACCGGCAACGCGGCGTTCTACTTCTCCATCCCTCCGGCCGCGTTCCCGGTGGTGCTCAAGCAACTGGCCCGCACCGGGATGGCCGACAACGAGAAGTCCGGCGGTTGGCGTCGGGTCGTGGTGGAGAAGCCGTTCGGCAACGACCTGCCCTCGGCGAAGGCGCTCAACGACCTCGTCGACGACGTGTTCACCCGGGAGGACGTCTTCCGGATCGACCACTACCTGGGCAAGGAGACGGTTCAGAACATCCTCGCCCTGCGGTTCGCCAACAACCTGTTCGAGCCGCTGTGGAACTCCAAGTACGTCGACTCGGTGCAGATCACCATGGCCGAGGATGTCGGCATCGGCACCCGCGCCGGTTTCTACGACACCGTCGGCACCGCCCGCGACGTGCTGCAGAACCACCTCCTGCAACTTCTCGCCCTGGTGGCGATGGAGGAGCCGACCAGCTTCGACGCCGACGAGATCCGGGCCGAGAAGCTGAAGGTGCTCAAGGCCATCACCCTGCCGAAGGACGTGGCGCGGGACACCGTACGCGGCCAGTACCTGCCCGGTTGGGTGGGCGGCGAGCGCGCGGTCGGGTACCTGGAGGAGCGGGACGTCCCCACCGACTCCACGACGGAGACGTACGTGGCGGTGCGGCTGGGCATCCAGAACCGCCGGTGGGCGGAGGTGCCGTTCTACATCCGGGCCGGCAAGCGGCTGCCCCGGCGGGTCACCGAGGTCGCCATCATGTTCAAGAAGGCGCCGCACCTGCCGTTCAACGACGCCGACATGGAGTCGTTGGGCAACAACCAGTTGGTCATCCGGGTGCAGCCCGACGAGGGTGTGGTGCTCAAGTTCGGCTCGAAGGTGCCGGGCACCACGATGGAGGTTCGCGACATCGCGATGGACTTCCAGTACGGCGAGGCGTTCACCGAGTCCAGCCCCGAGGCGTACGAGCGGCTGGTGCTGGACGTGCTGATCGGCGACCGCACCCTGTTCCCGGACGCGGCCGAGGTCGAGCAGAGCTGGCAGGTGATCGACCCGCTGGAGCACGCCTGGGCGGGCACCAAGCCGGAGCCGTACCGAGCCGGCGAGTGGGGCCCCCGGGCCGCGGACGAGATGCTGGCCCGCGAGGGCCGCGCTTGGAGACGAGCATGATCGGGCTGTGGGACACCACCGGCAACGAGGTGGTCAAGGCGCTCGCCGCCGAGCGGCGCAGCGCCGGCGGCGTGGCCAGCGGCATGGCGCTCACTCTCATCGTGGTCGTGGACGAGAAGCGGGTCCGCGAGGCGGAGGCGGCGGCGACGATCGCCGCCGCCGCCCACCCGTGCCGGCTGGTGGTGGTGGTTCGCTCCGAGATCGAGCGGGACCGCAACCGGTTGGACGCGGAGATCGTGGTCGGCGGCCGGCTCGGCCCGTGCGAGGCGGTGGTCACCCGGATGTACGGCCGGCTGGCCCTGCACGCCGAGTCGGTGGTCATGCCGCTGCTGGTCCCGGACGTGCCGGTGGTCACCTGGTGGCACGGCGAGCCGCCGGCGGAGATCGCCACCGACTTCCTCGGGGTGGTCGCCGACCGCAGGATCACCGACTCGGCGCAGGCCGCCGACCCGGTGGAGGCGCTGCGGCAGCGTGCCCGGGACTACGCCCCGGGCGACACGGACCTGGCGTGGACCCGGATCACCCCGTGGCGGACCCTTGTCGCCGGGGCGTTCGACACCGCAAGTGAGCGGGTCGTCGAGGCGACAGTTGTCGCGCCGCCCACCGACCCGACGGCGTCGCTGATGGTCGGTTGGCTGTCCAGCCGGCTCGGCATCACCCCGCACCGGGTCGACACCGACGAGTTCCCCCGGATGCGGGAGGTGCGGTTGAGCTGCGCCAACGGCGACCAGCTCACGTTGACCCGCGAGGACAGCATGGCGGTGTTCCGGCGTACCGGCCAGGACGACCGGGCCCTGCCGCTGGTCCGCCGCCCGCTCGGTGACGAGTTGGCCGAGGAGCTGCGGCGTCTGGACGCCGACCAGGTGTACGCGGAGGCGCTCGGCGCGACGGTCGGGTTGCGTGGGTTGGAGCAGCGTCCCCCGCAGCGGGTGCACGTGTGGAAGGATCCGGCCACCGCGCGGCGCGCCGAGGCCGGGGTCACCGCGCACGCCGGCACCAGCGGCGAGAGCTGAGGCCCTCTGCCGGGGGCACGACGTCGGGGCAGGGGCCGGTGCGGACCGGCCCCTGCCCCGGAACACACCATCTCGGGCATCGCGGCCCGGGCACGACGCGACAGCGACCGCCGGGCGGTCGGGAAACGAAGGCGCATTCCATGAGTGAGGTGAGTGTCGCCGTCCACGCCGACGCCGACCTGCTGGCGCAGGCCGTGGCGGCCCGGTTGCTGGTGAAGCTGCTCGACGCCCAGGCCGACCGGGGCGAGGCCTCGGTGGTGCTCACCGGTGGCCGGATCGCCGCGGCCGTGTACCGGGCGGTGGCGACGCTGCCCGCCCGCGACGCCGTGGACTGGTCCCGGGTCGACGTGTGGTGGGGCGACGAGCGGTTCCTGCCCTCCGGTGATCCGGACCGCAACGAGACCCAGGCCCGAGCCGCCCTGCTGGACGTGGTGCCGCTGAACCCGGCCCGGGTACACCCGATGCCGGCCTCGGACGGCCCGGCCGGCAACGACCCCGAGGCGGCGGCTGCCGCGTACGCGCAGGAGTTGGAGCGCGCCGCCCGGCCCGGGCACGCCACGCTTCCGCACTTCGACGTGCTGATGCTCGGCGTCGGCGAGGACGGGCACGTCGCCTCGGTCTTCCCCGAGCACCCGGTGCACTACGACACCCGGCCGTGCAGCGCGGTGCGGGGCAGCCCCAAGCCGCCGCCGGTGCGGACCACGCTCACCCTGCCGACGATCAACACCGCCGACGAGGTCTGGCTGGTCGCCGGCGGCGCCGACAAGGCCCGCGCGGTGGGCATGGCGTTGGCCGGCGCCGGGCCGGTGCAGTTGCCGGCCGCCGGGGTGCACGGGGTCAGCCGCACCCGCTGGCTGCTGGACCGGGCGGCGGCAGCCGACGTACCGGCGCGACTGCGCAGCCTGCGCTAGTCGAGGGCCGCTGCCCGCTACTCGCCCCGGCGGCGGCGCAGCGCCGCCAGTGCCTCGTTCAGCAGGGCCTCCCCCTCCTCGGCGGTGCGCCGCTCCTTCACGTACGCCAGGTGGCTCTTGTACGGTTCGGCGCGGGTCCGGCCGGGCGGGTTCTGGGCGTCCCGGCCGGCGGGTAGACCGCACCGGGGGCAGTCCCACCGGGCCGGCGCCTCGGCGTCCGCGGCGATCCGGATGTCGATCCGGTGGTCGTTGCGGCACCAGTAGGTGACGTCCTGTCGGGGGGCGGGTTGGTGTCGCTCGTCGGGGCGCATGGGCGCGGAACCGACTCGGGCGCCGCGGATGACATTGCCACTGGGCACGGCTGCTCGCTCCTGTCGTCGGAGGGGACCCGCCATCATTCAGGGGTGGACGGCGGGCGACGCGGTGCAGCGGAGAAAAGCCTGCGCGCGGCCCGTCGAGTGACGGACCGCGCGCAGATTGTACGACTTGACGGGCGTGCTCAGGTGCCGCTGTTCATCTGGAGGCGCAGCCAGAGCCCGAGCCCGACGATGGCGGCGAACCAGACGACGCTCACCAGAACGGTGTAACGGTCGAGGTTTTTCTCTGCCACGGAGGAGCCGGCGAGGCTAGAGCTGACGCCACCGCCGAACATGCTCGACAGACCGCCGCCCTTGCCGCGGTGCAGCAGGATAAGCATAGTGAGCAGAATGCTCGTGATGATCAGCAACACGATCAACGTGTATGCGAACCAGATCGGCATGGCTGGGGTCAGTCCTCTCGTAGCGATCCTCGCCCGGTCTGATCGGGCACGGCGGCACCGACCGGCGGACGGGCGGTGTCAAGGATACCGAGCGATCAGCGGGCGATGTGCTCCGGGAACCGGCAGATCTGAGCGAATTCCTCCGCGTCCAGGCTGGCGCCCCCCACCAGGCCCCCGTCCACGTCCGGCTGGGCCATGATCGAGGCGACGTTCGACGCCTTGACCGAGCCGCCGTAGAGCACCCGGACCTGCTCGGCGGTCTCCTGGTCGAAGCGTTCCACAAGTCGCTGACGGACCGCCCCACAGACCTCCTGGGCGTCCTCCGGCGTCGCGGTCTTGCCCGTGCCGATCGCCCACACCGGCTCGTACGCGATCACGACCTGCCGCACCTGCTCGGGGGTGAACCCGGACAGGCCACCGTCGAGCTGGTCCGCGCAGTGCGCCACGTGGGTGCCCTGCTCGCGGATGTCCAGCCCCTCCCCCACGCAGAGGATCGGCGTCAGGCCGTGCGCGAGCGCCGCCTTCACCTTGGCGTTGACAAGCGCGTCGTCCTCGTGGTGGTAGGCCCGCCGCTCGGAGTGCCCGACCACCACGTAGGTGCAGCCGAGCTTCGCCAGCATCGCACCGGAGATGTCCCCGGTGTACGCGCCGGACGGGTGCGGCGACAGGTCCTGCCCGCCGTAGCCGATGAGCAGTTTGTCGCCGTCCACCGCGGTCTGCACGGTCCGCAGGTCGGTGAAGGGCGGCAGCACGACCGTCTCGACCTCGGTGAGCTGCTTCTCGGTGAGGCTCGCCGCCAGCTTCTGCACGAGCAGGTTGGCCTCGAGGTGGTTGAGGTTCATCTTCCAGTTGCCGGCCATCAACGGCCGGCGGGTGGTGCTCGACATTCAGTTCTCCAGGGCCGCGATGCCGGGGAGGGTCTTGCCCTCGAGGTATTCCAGGGAGGCGCCGCCGCCCGTGGAGATGTGCCCGAAGGACGACTCGTCCAGCCCCAGGGCACGGACCGCCGCCGCCGAGTCACCGCCACCGACGACGCTGAACGCGTCGGCCTTGGTGATCGCCTCGGCGATCCCCCGGGTGCCCGCCGCGAAGGCCGGCATCTCGAACACGCCCATCGGGCCGTTCCAGAAGATCGTCTTCGCCTGGGACAGCGCGGCGCTGAAGCCGGCCACCGTCTCCGGGCCGACATCCAGACCGAGCCGGTGGCTCGGGATGCCGTCGACCCGGACCGTGTCGTGCGCGGCATCCGGGGCGAACGCGTCCGCCACCACCACGTCGACCGGGAGCATGATCTTGCCGTTGGACCGCTCCAGCAGGTTGCGGCAGGTCTCGACCATGTCCTTCTCCAGCAGCGAGGTGCCCACCTCCAGGCCCTGGGCCTTGAGGAAGGTGAAGCACATCCCGCCACCGATGAGCAGCCGGTCGACAGTGGGCAGCAGCGCCTCGATCACGGCCAGCTTGTCGGACACCTTCGACCCGCCGAGCACCACCACGTACGGCCGCTCGGGGTCGGCGGTGAGCGTGGAGAGCACCTCGACCTCCCGCAGCACCAGCCGGCCCGCGACGTGCGGCAACCGGGCCGGCACGTCGAAGACGCTCGCGTGCTTGCGGTGCACGGCGCCGAACGCGTCGTCCACGTACGCGTCGCCGAACGCGGCGAGCTGGTCGGCGAAGGCGCCCCGCTCGGCGGCGTCCTTGCTGGTCTCGCCCGCGTTGAAACGCAGGTTCTCCAGCAGGGCGACCTGGCCGTCGGCCAGGTCCGCGACGGTGGAGCGGGCGGACTCGCCGACGGTGTCGGTGGCGAAGTGCACGGGCGCGCCGAGCAGCTCACCGAGCCGCCCGGCGACCGGGCCCAGGCTGAACTGCGGGTCCGGAGCGCCCTTCGGGCGGCCCAGGTGCGAGCAGACGACAACCTTCGCGCCGGCCTCGACAAGCGCGCCGAGGGTCGGCAGCACCGCGCGGATGCGGCCGTCGTCCGTGATCTGGCCGGTCTGCTTGTCGAGCGGGACGTTCAGGTCGGCGCGCACCAGCACGCGCCGACCCGACACCCCCTCGGCGAGCAGGTCGTCGAGGGTCCGGATGCTCACAGCGACGAACCGACCAGCTTGACCAGGTCGACCAGGCGGTTGGAGTAGCCCCACTCGTTGTCGTACCAGCCGACGACCTTGACCTGGTTGCCGACGACCTTGGTCAGCGGCGCGTCGAAGATGCACGACGCCGGGTCGGTGACGATGTCGGTGGAGACGATCGGGTCCTCGTTGTAGACCAGGATGCCCTTGAGCGGGCCGTCCGCGGCGGCCTTCAGCGCGGCGTTGACCTCGTCCACGGTGGTCTCGCGACCCACGTTGACGGTGAGGTCGGTGACCGAGCCGGTCGGGATCGGCACCCGCAGGGCGTACCCGTCGAGCTTGCCCTTGAGGTCCGGCAGGACCAGACCGATGGCCTTGGCGGCGCCGGTGGAGGTCGGCACGATGTTCAGCGCGGCGGCCCGGGCCCGACGCAGATCCGAGTGCGGCGCGTCCTGGAGGTTCTGGTCCTGGGTGTACGCGTGGATCGTCGTCATCAGACCGTGCTGGATGCCGAACGTGTCGTGCAGGACCTTCGCCATCGGGGCGAGGCAGTTGGTGGTGCACGAAGCGTTGGAGATGATCGTGTGCTTCGCCGGGTCGTAGGTGTCGTGGTTGACACCCATGACGACGGTGACGTCCTCGTTCTTCGCCGGGGCGGAGATGATGACCTTCTTGGCCCCGCCGTCGACGTGCGCCTTGGCCTTGGTGGCGTCGGTGAAGAAGCCCGTCGACTCGATGACGACGTCGGCGCCGACCTCGCCCCACGGCAGCTTCGACGGGTCCTTCTCGGCGTACGCCTTGATGGTCCGTCCACCGACGGTGATCTCGTCGGCGGTGGCCTTGACCTCGTACGGCAGGCGGCCCAGGATGCTGTCGTACTTGAGCAGGTGAGCGAGCGTGCCGTTGTCGGTCAGGTCGTTCACCGCCACGACCTCGATGTCGGCGTCAGACGCCAGCACTGCCCGGAAGAAGTTACGGCCGATTCGGCCAAAGCCGTTGATGCCAACCCGGATGGTCACAGGTCCCATCTCCTCGCGTTCTGGTCCGCCGGCTTCAGACAACGGGCCGGCGGGAATGGTGTGCGCCGACCGGTTGGAGCCGGCCGGTGACGGTTCATCTCGGCCACCCCGCCGCGCGGTCTACGGACCTGACCGCCCGAGGCGGTGGGCACGGCGAGGAGTGCCGGTGTCGGCCCCCTTGCCGTACGCAGCGACCCTATCCGAGCGCGCGAGGCCACGCTGCGCCGGGTCGTGCTCCCGGGCACACCGTGCGGCCCCACCGTCCTATCAGACCACGAGCATGTCGGGCGTGACTGCCGCTTCCGTATCCGGGATGCCGAGGTCCCGGGCACGCTTGTCGGCCAGCGCGAGCAGCCGGCGGATCCGCCCGGCGATGGCGTCCTTGGTCAGCGGCGGCTCGGCCAGCGCGCCCAACTCCTCCAGGGACGCCTGCCGGTGCTCCAGGCGCAGCCGCCCGGCGTCGGTCAGGTGGTTGGGCGCCTCGTCGGCGAGGATCTCCAGCGCGCGGGTGACCCGGGCGGCGGCGGCGACAGCGGCACGCGCCGAGCGGCGCAGGTTGGCGTCGTCGAAGTTGGCGAGCCGGTTGGCGGTGGCCCGCACCTCCCGACGTACCCGACGCTCCTCCCAGGCCAGCACGCTCGAGTGCGCGCCGATGCGGGTGAGCAGCGCGGCGATCGCGTCGCCGTCCTTGACCACCACCCGGTCCACTCCGCGCACCTCGCGGTTCTTGGCGGTGATGCCGATGCGGCGGGCCGCGCCGACAAGAGCCAACGCCGACTCCGGCCCCGGGCAGGTGATCTCCAGAGCACTGGAGCGGCCGGGTTCGGTGAGCGAACCGTGGGCCATGAACGCGCCCCGCCACGCGGAGACCGCGCAGCAGACGTTCGCCGCCACCACATGTGGGGGCAGCCCGCGCACCGGGCGGCCCCGCACGTCGAGCAGGCCGGTCTGCCGGGCGAGGGCCTCGCCGTCCTTGACCACCCGCACGATGAAGTGGCTGCCCTTGCGCAGGCCACCGGAGGCCAGCACGTGGATCTCGCTGGGATACCCGTAGACCTCGGCGATCTCCCGACGTAACCGTCGGGCCACCGCCCCCGTGTCCAGTTCCGCCTCCACCACCACGCGGCCGGAGACGATGTGCAGCCCGCCGGCGAAGCGCAGCAGTGCGGCCATCTCCGCCCGCCGACAGCAGGGCTTGGGCACGTCGACCCGACTCAGCTCGTCCTTGACCGCGGCCGTCATCGCCATTGTGCGTCCCCTCACGGACCGGTTCCGGCGTGTCGCCGGAGATTACGTACGTGTCTAACGATCGGCGCCCAGGACAGGCACCAGCGCGGCGCCCAGGGCAGCCGGATCATGGCGGGGAGTGCCGTCGGTGACGGCGACGGGGGCGAGGACCAGGCGGGCACCAAGCGATTCTGCCGCACGTTCGACAGGTTCGGGGTCACCCACCGCCTTGGCATCCGCGAGCACGAGGTCCACCTTGAGTTCGGCCAGGTACCAGTGCAGGGCGGCGAGGTGGTCGGCGACCGAGAGCCCGAGGGTCTCCTTCTCCGCGGCGAGGTTCAACGTGACCAACCGCCGGGCCGAGGTGGACACGATCGCGTCGGCCAACTGCGGCACCAGCAGGTGCGGGAGCACGCTCGTGTACCAACTGCCCGGCCCGAAGATCAACCAGTCCGCCGCCATGATCGCCTCGATCGCCTCGGCGCAGGCCGCCGGCGCGGCGGGCGTGAGGCGCAGCGACTCGACCCGCCCGGTGGTGACAGCCACCTGGTGCTGGCCGCGCACCGTCTGCACCTCGTCGGGGGCCGTCGGGTCGGCGCCGCGTACCCGTGCCTCGATGCCGACCGGCTGGCGGGACATCGGCAACACCCGGCCGACCGCGCCGAGCATCGCGCCGGCGTGCTCAAGCGCGGCCACCGGGTCACCGAGCAACTCCATGAGACCGCAGAGCACCAGGTTGCCCACCGCGTGCCCGGCGAGCCCGTCGGCGCGGGTGCTCGTCCGCTCCGCGCCGGGGCCGTTCGCGCCGGAACCCTCCGCGGCCTGGCCGTGTGCGCCCTGGTCGTGTGCGCTGTGGTCGTGTGCGCCCTGGTCACGTCGGTCGGGGTTGCGGCCGTCGGTCGCCGCCGGGTCCGGGTCGGCTGCGCCGAGCCGGGGTACGCCGGCCGGCACGGCGGCGAAGCGGTGCTGGAACAGCCCGGCGCTGCGTCGGGTGGCCGGGTGGTCGCCGGCCAGCGCCACAAGCGCCTGGCGCAGATCACCCGGGGGCAGGCCACCCCGCTCGGCGCGCAGGCGGCCACTGGAACCGCCGTCGTCTCCGACGGTGACCACGGCGGTGATGTCGAGGTCGAGTTCGGGTGCGCAGTGGCGCAGCGCCCGCAACGAGGCGGAGAGCCCGTGCCCACCGCCGAACGCCACCACCCGGCGGGCCGTCACTCGCGCCCCAGATCGCGGTGCTGGGCGTTGGCCGCCAGCCCGGAGTGGCGCAGGCGGCTGGCCAACTCCTCGGCGATGGCCACGCTGCGGTGCTTGCCGCCGGTGCAGCCCACGGCGACCGTCAGGTACCGCTTGCCCTCCCGCTCGAAGCCGGCGGTGGTGGCGTTGACCAGGTCGGCGTACGAGGCGACGAAGGCGTCCGCGCCCTCCTGGCCCAGCACGTACGCGCTGACCGCCTCCTCCCGCCCGGTGTGCTCGCGCAGCTCGGGCACCCAGTACGGGTTCGGCAGGAAGCGGGCGTCGAGCACGAAATCGGCGTCCGGCGGCAGGCCGTACTTGAAGCCGAACGACAGCACGGTGACCCGCAGCCGGCGGGCGTCCTCGCCGCCGAACAGCTCCTCGATGCGCCGACGGAGCTGGTTGACGTTGAGGTGGCTGGTGTCGATGATCACGTCGGCCTGGTCGCGGGCCTCCTCCAGCAGGCCACGCTCCACGGCGATGCCGTCGGCCAGCCGCCCGTCGCCCTGCAACGGGTGCGAGCGGCGAACGCTCTCGAACCGCCGGATCAGCACCTCGTCGTCGGCGTCGACGAAGACCACCCGGGGCGAGAAGCCGCGCTCCTTCAGCTCCCGGATCGCCCCGGCCAGGTCCGTGGAGAAGGCCCGCGACCGCACGTCCAACACCATCGCGGTACGCCGAGCCGCGCCGCCCGCCTTGAACGCCAACTCGGCCATGTCCAGCATCAGGGCCTGCGGCAGGTTGTCGACCACGTAGTAGCCGACGTTCTCCAACGCCCGGGCGACAGTGCTGCGGCCACCTCCGGAGACGCCGGTCACCACCACAAGCGTGGTCTCCGATTCGGTCGCCGACTGCCCGTCCACGGCAGCCGGATCGTCGATCCGGCTGCCGGCTGCGCGCGCCTCGCTCACCCGTACCCCCAAGCTGTGGCGCCGCGGCCCCCTCGGCCGCGATTGGTCAATCAGCGACTCTATCCCGCCGTCCGGCCGAAGGGCCGGCACCCGTCGCGGGTCGCCGGCGGCCGGCAGCCGCCGGTCGCGCTCCCGACAGTCACCACCCTTGATGACGATCAGTAATCGTCAATATGCTCTTCGTGATCGTCGCAGGTCAGACCGACATCTGGGAGGGTGCGATGCACGACCTTGCGGACAAGAACAAATACATCGGCTTCCTGTTCATGCGGATCAGCCCGGAGTACTTCGCGCTCGGCCGGGAGGGCATCCACGAGGTCTCCGCCGAACACGCGCGAGACCTGGGTCGCTTCGCCAAGCAGCTCACGCACGTGGTGACGACCGGGGTGAACGGCAAGTACGACCAGGTCACCATCGTCGAGGGCGACACCCTCGAGGAGATCAACGCGGCGGCCACCGCCTTCCGGATGGGTGCCAAGGCCCGCTACATCGAGATCGTCGACATCGTGGTCGGAATGAAGGCCCCGCCGCGCGGGCTGGCCAACCGCTCCAGCCAGCCCGGCTGACCCCGTCCCCCGGCGCGCCCGTCACTCGGGTGCGCCGGGCGGGCGCTGTCGGGGTTGGCTCGTAGACTCCGCGAATGGCTTCTCCCACCGACCTGCGCACCGAGGACGCTCTGCCGGTGCTGCGCCGCGTCTTCGGCTACGACGCCTTCCGCGGTTTCCAGCAGCAGGTGATCGACCACGTGGTCGCCGGCGGCGACGCCCTGGTGTTGATGCCCACCGGTGGCGGCAAGTCGTTGTGCTACCAGATCCCGGCCCTGGTCCGCGACGGCGTCGCGGTCGTCGTGTCCCCGCTGATCGCGCTCATGCAGGACCAGGTGGACGCCCTCACCGCGGTCGGCGTCCGCGCCGGCTTCCTCAACTCGACCCAGACCCTGGACGCCCGACGCCGGGTCGAGGCCGCCTTCCTCGCCGGCGAACTGGACCTGCTCTACCTCGCCCCGGAGGCACTCGGCGTCCGGTCCACCCTCGCCCTGCTGGACCGCGGCCGCATCTCCCTGTTCGCGATCGACGAGGCGCACTGCGTGTCCCAGTGGGGCCACGACTTCCGCCCCGACTACCTGGCGCTGTCGATGCTGCACGAACGGTGGCCGCAGGTCCCCCGCATCGCGCTTACCGCCACCGCGACGAGCGCCACCCGCACCGAGATCGCCACCCGACTCAAGCTCGACGACGCGCGGCACTTCGTGGCGAGCTTCGACCGACCCAACATCCAGTACCGGATCGTGCCCAAGCGGGAGCCGCGCAAGCAACTGCTGGCCCTGCTGCGCGACGAGCACCCCGGCGACGCCGGGATCGTCTACTGCCTGTCCCGCGCCTCGGTCGACAAGACCGCCGAATTCCTCGTCGCCAACGGCATCGCCGCCCTGCCGTACCACGCCGGGTTGGACGCGGCCACCCGCGCCGCCAACCAGCAGCGCTTCCTGCGCGAGGACGGCCTCGTCATGGTGGCCACCATCGCCTTCGGCATGGGCATCGACAAGCCGGACGTCCGGTTCGTCGCCCACCTCGACCTGCCCAAGTCCGTCGAGGGCTACTACCAGGAGACCGGCCGCGCCGGGCGCGACGGCCTGCCCTCCACCGCCTGGCTGGCGTACGGGCTGCAGGACGTGGTCCAGCAACGCAAGATGATCGAGACCTCCGACGGCGACCTCGCCCACCGCCGCAACCTCGCCGCACACCTGGACGCGATGCTCGCCCTCTGCGAGACGGTGCGCTGCCGCCGGGTCCAACTGCTCGAATACTTCGGCGAGCGGACGCCGTCCGCCTGCGGCAACTGCGACACCTGCCTCAGCCCACCAGAATCCTGGGATGGCACCGTCGCCGCCCAGAAGTTGCTCTCCGCCGTCTTCCGTCTCGACCGCGAACGCAACCAGCGGTTCGGTGCCGGGCACTGCATCGACATCCTGCTCGGCAAGCAAAACGACAAGATCAGCCAGTACGGTCACGACTCGCTCACCGTCTTCGGCATCGGCTCCGAGCTGAGTGAGGCGGAGTGGCGGGGCGTCGTCCGGCAACTGCTCGCCGAAGGGCTGCTCGCCGTGGAAGGCGACTACGGCACGCTCGCCCTGACCGAGGCGAGCGCCGACGTCCTGGGTCGCCGCCGCACTGTCACACTGCGCCGCGAGCCGGAGAAGCCCGCCTCCAGCCGCTCGTCGAAACCGCGCGGCGCGGCCACCGTGGTGGCCGAGCTGACACCGGCCGCCGCGTCGCTCTTCGAGCGGCTGCGGAGTTGGCGGGCGGCCACCGCCAAGGAGCAGGGCGTCCCGGCATACGTGATCTTCCACGACGCGACGCTGCGACAGATCGCCAACGACGCGCCGGGCACGCTTGCCGAGCTGTCCGGCATCAGCGGGGTCGGCGAGAACAAGCTCGCCAAGTACGGCGAGCAGATCCTCGGCGTCCTCGCCACCGACTGAGGTCACGACGAAGGGCCGGGCCCCGTGGTGGGGTCCGGCCCTTCGATGCTGCCGTGGTGCCGTGGTGCCGTGGTGCGGCCTTGCCGTGGTGCGGTGGTGCGGCCTTGCCGTGGTGCGGTGGTGCGGCCTTGCCGTGGTGCGGTGGTGCGGCCTTGCCGTGGTGCGGTGGTGCTGGCTTGCCGTGGTGCGGTGGTGCTGGCTTGCTGTGGTGCGGTGGTGTTGGCTTGCCGTGGTGTTGGTGGTGGGTCAGCTGGTGGCGTAGCCGCGGGTGGCGATCCAGTCGGCGAGGTGTTCGACGCTGATCTGGTAGGCGGCTTGGTTGGGGTCGGCGGAGTC
>NZ_JBEZZW010000052.1:0-41878 GCF_040639415.1 Micromonospora sp. NPDC023888
CGGGCTGCTCGGCTCGCTGCTGGCGGCCGGGGTGCCCGCCGATCGGGCCGCTGCCGCTGCCGCGTACCTGCACGGGCTCGCCGGCCGGGAGGCGGTTCCGCCCGGGGTAGCTGATCGACGTGACCGACGACGCACCCGTGACCGGCGAGCCGGACACCCGGGCCCTCGACGACCTGCTCGACGACATCTATCGGGCGCAGGAGCGGGTCACCCAGGCAGAGATCTATCGGCGGGCGGTGGCCGCCGAACTCCCGCCGGACCTGCTCGCCCGCATCGACGCGCTTCCCGAGGGTGAGTACGCGGTGGACGAGGCCAGTGACCTGCTGGGCGGCTCCATCGGCTGAGCCGCCTGTGCCAGCTCCGTCCGTGAGCGACTTCGCCTGAGCGACCGCAGAAGGGACATCGACATGACGCACCACGAGGACCACGACGAGAAGGTGCCAGCGTTGGGTCAACCGCCTAAGGGCCGGGACACCACGCCCGAGCCGGACTTCGCCAACGAACACGACCGCACCGCCGTCGACCGGGACATCATCACCGGGGCGGACGAGGACGAACGCGAACCGGAGTCGCCGCACGGCTGGTCCGGCATGCAGCGCTGACGTACGACGAGAAGGGGGGCCCGCGTCTGCCGGGCCCCCCTTCTTCGCGTCCACCCGGTCAGTCGTCCTGGTGCCCACCCTCGGCGGCCTGCTGTGCCGTCGCGTACGCCATCTGGAGGAAGTCGGACGCGGCGACCGCCGTCAGCGCGGTGGCCACCAGCCGGGTCAGCCGGGGTGCGAGCACCAGGCCACCGGTCAGCCCGGTGGCTACCCAGACCGCCAGGCAGAAGGGGCAGCTCAGCAGCTCGCCGATGGCGTGCCGGGTGGGGCTGCCCGAGTCGCGGACCTGCTCCATCACCTCACCGCTGCCGATCGGACGGTCGTAGCGGGTGAACGGCGCCCGCAGCGGGCTGGTCACCGCGTCCTTGGACAGCAGCCGGCTCAGCTTGTGCGTGGCGATGGAGAGCAACACCACGTCGGATGGGGCGGGCCGTTCCGGCACCTGTCGACCGGTGGCCCTGACCAGACCGGCGAGGGCCGCGGTCACCCCGGCGTAGGCACCCATGGCCACCAGGTAGCCGCCGAGGGGCCGGTGTTCGTGCGGCGCGTACGCCCGGCGCAACCGCGCCGCCTTGTGTCGCAGGCCGGTGTCGCTCACCCGGTCTCCTTTACATCTCGTGGTGGTGTGGGAGCGCCGTCCGCGCGGTCGCCTCAGCCGGCCTGGAGGTTGTCGGCAACCTCGCGTGCCAGGTTGGTGAGCGCCTCGTCAGCCAACTGGTCCGGGTCCGACCCGTCCGACCCGTCGGCCAGATCGAGCTGGATGCGGGCGCCGCCGGAGTCGGCCGACTCGACCCGGATCTCGGCGGACCAGTCGGCGTCGCCACCCCACCGGGCCCGCAACTCCGCGCCGCTGATCTCCGCGGCCTGGCTGCCGCCACCACGCAGTGGTTCCGGCAGCCAGGCCGAGGCCCGGTCGGGGTCGGTGGCCGTGTTGAAGACCACCTCGGGTGGCGCGGACATGCCGCGCACGGCACGCGCCGGCATCAGGAGTCCCGCAGACGGTTGGGGTCGACCTCCCGGCCCGGGTGACGCGCCAGGTATTCGGTCTCCAGCTCCGCGGTGCGCCGCAGGTGGTTGGCGAGCGCGGAGTCCGCCGCGTGCCGCAGGGTGTCCAGGCGGGTGCGGTGCAGGCTGTGCATCTCGCGGATCAGATCCTCGTCGGTCAACTCCGTCGGGTCGATGCCGAGCAGGTCGCCGTCGAGATCCGTGGCGCCCGCCGGGTCGGCGAGCTGGTCGCCACCCCACTCGGGCACCCGCTGCTCCGGGCTCATGTCGGTGCCGCCGCCTGACGCAAAGCCGTCCTCACGTACCGATCCGGTCATCATCGCCCCCCTTGATCTCGTTTGGGCTGGCGTCTAGACGATTGCCCAGGCGTGGTGACGCCAAACCATCCCGGCCGCGCGGCAACTACGACACCGTGTCGGAGACCGGCAGCGCCCCCGGTACTCTCGATGCCATGAGGCGGCTCTGGACCCCGGCGTGGATCGCACGTCACGTGGCCATGGTCGTGCTGGTCGTGGGCTTCCTCGGGCTGGGCTGGTGGCAGATCAGCCGGGCCACCAACGGCAACAGCCTGAGCTGGGGGTACGCGGTCGAGTGGCCGATCTTCGCCGGCTTCGTGGTCTACGTCTGGTGGCGTGAGGTGAAGCTCGCCCGTCGCCGGGCCGTCGACGCCGACCTGCCGTCGGCGGAGCCGGAGGCCGAGCCCGCGCCGGCGGTCACCGCAGGATCCCGACCGGCGGTACGCCGACCGGTGCGGGTGTCGCGGGGACAGCCCGGCGGCGATGTCGTCGAGGACACGGACCTGGCCGCCTACAACCACTACCTGTCATGGTTGAGCGCCAATCCTGGCGCCCGACCCGGTGACTATCCCGGCTGAGCCGGGCTCGGAAGGACGGACGAAGGTGGGCGCTGCCCTTACCCGGTACCGCGCGATCGCCTGGATCGTGGGCGTCGTGCTGATCCTGCTGGTCGTGATCGGCATGCCGCTGAAGTACGTGTTCGACAACGCGGTAGTGGTGGAGACGGTGGGACCCGCGCACGGGTTCCTCTACATGATCTATCTGGTGGCCGCGTTCGACCTGAGCCGGCGGGCCGACTGGCCGCTGAAGCGGATGCTGCTTGTGATGTTGGCCGGCACCGTGCCGTTCGTCTCGTTCTACGCCGAGCGCCGGGTCAGCGCCTGGGTCGCCGCGCCGCAGGAGACCCGGGCCCCGGAGCCGGTCGCCCGCTGATCGGCCGGTGGGCCGACGCCGGCTCGGCGCGGGCCCACCGTTCGTCGGCTCAGCGGCTGGGCCGCCACGGCTCGGCGGAGGCGAGCGGGTCGACCCAGCCGCCGTACCGGTTCACCTCCCGGGCTCGCAACAACGCCCGGGTGACCTGGCCGAACTGCCGCTCGTCGTCGGCACTGAACAACTGCACCTCCGCGCCTGCGTACCACCCCCACAGTTCGTGCGGCGGTGGGCGCCAGCGATCGCCGACCAGGGCCAGCGCGGCCGGCAGCAGGAACACCGCACCGAGGATGAGGTACGCCCCGGCGGTCAGGCGTTGCAGCCCGCCGGTGAAGCCGAGCAGCAGCCCGACGCCGCCGAGCATGCTGGCGGTGATGACGACGGCCCGGACGGCGATCCGGTCGTGCGGGCCCCGGGCGGTACGCAGATGGGTCAGGTCGGCAACCCGGTAACTGGTTCGGCCGACCGTGAACCGGTCGGCGGTCACGATGATGCCGGGCCGCGCGTACAGCAGGGTCGACCGGGCACCGGGCACCGTTCGCGGCGGTCGCACATTTGCGCCTTCACGATTCACGGTTCCTCCCGCGGGGACGGTTGGCCGAGGATGACCGGCGGTGACAGCTACCGCTGTCTGCCGACGGGATTCCCGGCGCCAGCCCTCATTGTGTTGGTGCGCCGCCAGCCGACCTGGGCAGTTACCGGTTCTCGACAGCTCACCGTCATCGGGGACATCGCCGGGAAACGGCATCCATTTCGGTTTTTATCGGTTATGGGGGCCAGTGATCCGGCGGTATACGCCGGGAACGACGAAAGTCGCATATCCGTCAGTAGTCCATAAACGGGTCTTTGCCCAGTCGCAGCAGGTGTCAGCAGCGCCACCGAGCGCAGAGACCCGAGCGGCCACTCGGCCAACTTTCGCCACTGCTTCAACTGCGAGCGACATGCGTCCCGGGTTAGGTTGGGTGCGCCGGTCCGGCCCAGTGCCGTCCGCCCGGATGGCCCCGGCCGGTGTCGCCGAGGGCGTCAGCAGCCCCGGCGGCCGTGGGAGAGGGGCCTTTCGCTCTTGTCATCCCTGAGAAACCTGCTGCGTACCGTGGCGCTCGCCGGCATGTCGGCCGCGCTGATCGCCCCGACGGCGGTGGCGCACGCCGAGCCGTCCCCCGCCGACCTGACCCGCCGGATCGAGACGTCCTCGGCCGAGTTGGAACGGGTCGTGGAGTCGTACAACAAGCTGCGTGAGGAGATCAAGACCAACGAAGCCTCGGTGGCCCGATTACAGACCCGCATCGGCCCGCTGGAGCAGCAGGTCGAGCAGAGCCGGGCCGACGTGACGGAGCTTGCCTCCACCGCGTACAAGAGCGGTGGCCTGCGGACCGCGGACGCCCTGCTGCGTCCCGGCGGCTCCGCCGCGCTGCTGGACCGGCTGGGCACGCTGGACCAGTTGACCCGCCAGCGGCAGGAGCGCATCTCCGGCTTCACCGCCGACCAGCGGCGACTGCTGGACGAGAAGGCCAGCCTGGACGCCACCCTGGCCCGGCAGGCCGCACGGGCCCGCCAGCTCGCGGCGGGCAAGAAGCAGATCGAGCAGGACCTGGCCAAGCTGTACGAGCTGCGTCGGCAGGCGTACGGCGCGGCGACCGAGCGCCCCGAGCCGAAGGCCGCGGCGGCCGTGGCGAAGAACGTGCCAGCGGTGGCCGGTGACGCCGGCGCCGCGGTGCGCTACGCGTTCGGCGCGGTGGGCAAGCCGTACGTCTGGGCGGCTGACGGGCCGAACGGCTACGACTGTTCCGGGTTGACCTCGGCGGCCTGGCGGGCGGCCGGGAAGTCCCTGCCGCACAACACCCGGATGCAGTGGGGCGCCGTGGCGCACATCGGGCGGGGCGACCTACGCCCGGGTGACCTGGTCTTCTACAGCGGGCTCGGGCACGTCGCCCTCTACGTGGGCGACGGTCAGGTGATCGACGCACCGAGCGCCGGCCGGAACGTGCTCAAACGGGGCATGAACATGATGTCCATCCAGGGTTACGGGCGGGTCCGCTAGCGGACCCGGCAACGGCGAACGGCCGGCGTCCCCCTATCGGACGCCGGCCGTTCGCCGTCATTACTACCCGGTCAGGCTGCCTGCAGCCCCTCTGCCCGAGCCAGCTCACGCAGCCGGCCGAGGGCCTGGATCTCCAACTGCCGGATCCGCTCGCGGGACAGCGAGAACCGGGACGCGACCTCGGTGAGCGAGTGCTCCCGGCCGTCCTCCAGCCCGTAGCGGGCCCGCATGATGCCGGCGGACCGGTCGTCGAGGTGGTTGAGCAGCCCCTCGATGCGCTGCCGCTCCAGGCCGCTGAGGACGATGTCCTCCGGCGACGGCGCGTCGCTGTCGGCGACCAGGTCGCCGAGGTTCGTGTCGCCGTCGTCGCCCACCGGGGTGTCCAACGAGACGGTGTCCTGCGACCAGCGGCGGAGTTCGTTGACCCGCTCGACGGTGACGCCGAGGGAGGCAGCGATCTGCTCCGGCTCCGGGTCGGCGCCCAGCTCACGGGTGAGCTGCCGGGCCACGTTGCGCATCCGGTTGACGTCCTCCACGAGGTGCACCGGCAGCCGTACGGTGCGCTCCTGCTGGGCGATCGCCCGGCTGATCGCCTGGCGGATCCACCAGGTGGCGTAGGTGGAGAACTTGTAACCGCGCTCGTAGTCGAACTTCTCGACCGCCCGGACCAGGCCGGTGTTGCCCTCCTGGATCAGGTCCAGCATGGGCATGCCCGAACGCACGTAACGGCGGGCGATCGACACGACCAGTCGGAGGTTGGCCCGGATGAAGAGATCCTTCGCCCGCTCCCCCTCGACGACCAGCCACTCCAGGTCGGCCCGGTCCACACCGGCGGGGACGGCTTCCTCACCGAGCAGGTGCTCGGCGTAGAGGCCGGCCTCGATAGCCTTGGAGAGGTCGACCTCCTTGGCGGCGTCCAGCAGTGGCGTCCGGGAGATCTCGTGCAGGTAGACGCCGACCAGGTCGCGCTCCTCGGCAACCTCGTCGGTTCGCATGCCGATGTTCTTGTCCACGTTGCCCACGGTCCCCTCGCTCGCGCCGGTTGCCCGGTTCCTTGCCATACCCCACGTCCGTCAACCCCTGGTAACTTCTGCTGTGCCCATCGGTGCTGACACCTACACAACAGATGAGACGTGTCGGGGATTCCGTGTGGTGAGTCGAAAGTGTCACGAATGCCTGAGTCTTAGCTGAGAGCACGGTCCACGTTTGCTGTCAGCATCCCGTCGGATGGCTCGCCGCTGGGCACCACGCACGGGTTACGCACCATGGCAACACCGCCCGCCGTGGGGGCACAGCGACCCGGGTCACCACCACGCTGCGATCCTGGTCACTGCCAGATACGCGTCGAAGGACCGGTCGGTTCATCCTCGGGGGTGTATTACCCCCCGGCCAGTTGAACAATCCGGAGCCGCGTTCGCTTCCCGGGGCGTGTGAGCCTAGGGGGCGAGCAGGGCGAGGGCCCCGCGTACCTGGTCGGCGGAGCGGGCCAGCGCGGCTCGCGCGGCGGCCACCTCGGCACCGGAGACCAGGGAGACGAGCGCTGTCTTCAGGTCACCGTCGGCCTCGGCGAGCGCCTGCCGGGAAACCTCCTCCGAGCAGCCGGTGGCCTCGATCAGAATCGAGATCATTCGTCCGCGGAGCTTCGCGTTGGTGGCCACCATATCGATCATGAGGTTCGAGTAGACCCGCCCCAGGCGCACCATGACAGCTGTCGAGAACGTGTTGAGCACCAACTTCTGCGCCGTGCCCGCCTTCATCCGGGTCGACCCGGTGACCACCTCGGGTCCGGTGTCCACCCCGATGAACACGTCCACCGACCGGGCGGCCTCCGCCTCCGGATTGGCGCAGAGCAGCACCGTCGAGGCGCCCTTGGCGCGGGCCGCGGCGAGCGCCCCGAGCACGTACGGGGTGCGTCCGCTCGCCGCCAGACCCACCACCAGGTCACCGGTGCGCACACAACTGGCCGCCTCGACCGCGCCGCCCCGGTCGTCGTCCTCGGCGTCCTCCACGGCCCGCCACATGGCGTCCGGACCACCGGCGAGGTGGGCGCAGAACCAGTGCCGGGGCGAGTTGAAGGTGGGGGCCAACTCGGCCGCGTCGAGGACGCCGAGCCGGCCGGAGGTGCCGGCACCGAAGTAGTGCACCCGGTGGCCGCCGCGCAGCGCCTCGACCGCCAGGTCGACGGTGGTGGCGATCTCGTCGAGCACCGCGGCGACCGCCGCCGGCACCCGCCGGTCCGCCTCGTTGATCACGGTGAGCACGTCCCGGGTCGACATCAGGTCGAGGTCGACGCTCAGCGGGTTGCGCCGTTCGGTGGGTGCGCCCACCCGGACTGTCGGGCGGGCGTGCGGTGCTGGCAGGTCCTCGTCCGGTTCCACCGCACCGGCCGTCATGGCCGCCTCCGGTTGGCACCCACCCGGTGCGACTGGACCGCCTCGGCGGTCGACTCCAGGGCCTTGCGGGCCCGAGCCCGGTTGCGGGCGGCCACCCCGACGAAGAGGCAGTCGACCACGGTGAGCTGTGCCAGCCGGCTGGCTGTCGCGCCGGAGCGGTAGGTTGTCTCCCGGGCCGCCGTGGTCAACACGAAGTCCGCCACGTCGGTGATCGGCGAGCGCGGGAAGTTGGTGAGCGCCACGGTGACGGCACCTCGCGTCCGGGCCTGCTCCAGCACCTCGATCACGTCCGAGGTGGTGCCGCTGTGTGAGATGCCGATCGCCACGTCGCTCCGGCCGAGGAGGGCGGCAGAGGTCAGCGCGGTGTGCACGTCCGGGAAGTAGAAGGCGATCCGGCCGATGCGGTGCAGCTTCTGCTGGAAGTCAGACGCGACGAACCCGCTGGCACCGGCGCCGTAGATGTCGATCCGACCGGCGCTGTTGATCGCTTCGACGACCTGCTCGCAGACGGCGGGGTCGAGCTGCTCGGCAGTCTCCTCGACCGCGCGGGCGTCGTTGAACGCTATGGTGGCGATGATCTGGGCGAGGTCGGCACCGGGCGGGATGTCGCCGCCGACCACCCGGGCGTCCGGTGGCTCGATCCGGCGGGCGGCCTCGGCGGCGAGCCGGATGCGCAGTTGGGGATAGCCGTCCATGCCGACCGAGCGGCAGAACCGGATGACTGTCGCCTCCGATGTCTCGGCTGCGGTGGCGAGGTCGGTGATGGTCCGCCGTGCCGCGGCGGCCGGGTCGGAGACGACCAGCCGGGCAACCCGCTGCTCGGCGGGCGACAGCGACGGCAGCAGCCCGCTGATGTGGACGATCAGCCCACCGGGCTCCTGACTCGCAGAAATCTTCGGACTCTTCGCCACGGATGAAACTTACTTTCACCTGGCGTGAGCGTCAACCATGACCGGCCGGGACGAGGGAAACGACCGACGGCCGGATCACCGGTCCCGCACAGCCTGCCACTCCCGCAGCACCGCCGCCTCATCCGCCGGGTCCAGTCCCCCCTGCTGGACGGCGGCCGGGTCCGCTGTCATCCACGCGGCGGTCGCCCGAACAGTGTCGGACAGTGGACGGATCGCCAACCCGGCGCCCAGAGCCGGTCGCGCGTCCCGGTCCATCAGGCCAGCGGACTCCGGCAGCCGCACCCAGAGCGGCAGGGCCCGCTCTCCCGACCACTCGCGGACGTCATGGGCCAGCAGGAACTCCTGGTCCACCCAGGTGAGCACCGGATCGGCCACACCCAGCCCGGCGGCCACCCCGTGCAGCAGCTCGGCGCGGGACATCGCCGGCCCGGTGCCGTCGTACGTGCCGGCGAGGCCGGTGCCGGCGGCGTGCAGCAGCCAGCCCGCCAGATCGGCCACGTCCACGAACTGCACCCGGTCGGTCGGCCGGCCGGGTGCGAGCACCTCTCCACCGGTCGACAGCCGCCGCACCCAGTACGGGAAGCGGTCACTGGGATCTTCCGCGCCGACGATCAGCCCCGCCCGGCAGATGAACGCACGGTCACCACCCATCCGCTCCCGGACCAGCCGCTCGATGCTCACCTTGCACTCGCCGTACCAGCGGTGGTCCGGGCCGGGGCCGTCCACCTCCGGTGGGGCCGGTGCCAGCACCGGCGCGTCCGACGCGGCCTGACCCGGTGTGGCGTGGTCGGCGTACACCGAGATCGTGGACACGAAGGACCAGTGCCCGACCCGCTCGGCAAGCGCGGCGAGCGCGTACCGGGCGTGACTGATCTGGCGGGTCACGTCGACCACTGCGTCGAAACCGACGCCGCCGAGCGGGGCGAGCCCCTCGGGATCGTCCCGGTCCACCGGCACGAACCGGACGCCGCTCGGCGCGGCTCCGGACACGCCCCGGGCCGCGCAGGTGACGTCGTGCCCCTGTGCGGCGGCGAGTCGGGCCACCGCCCGGCCCAGGAAACGGGTGCCACCGAGAACGAGAATCCGCATGCGGTGATCCTGCGCTGCCGCCGGGTGGTTCAGCCAGCCGGTCTGCTGTGGGCAGAGCGCCGGACAGCGGACCGCCACGGCCGACGTCGGGGGTGGAGGCTAGCGTGAGGCGTATGGCGGAGCGCAGCGTGTTGGTCACCGGAGGCAGCGGCGGGCTCGGTGGGGCGGTGGTGGCCGCGTTCGTCGAGGCGGGTTGGCGGGTGGTCGTACCGGAGCGGACCGCCCGGCCCAGCTCGGGCCCGGCGGCTGACGAGCTGGTCCGGCTGGTCGCGGACCTGAGCGAACCGGAGGGGGCCGCGCGGGCGGTCGAGGCCGCTGCCGGTGCGCCGGCCGCGCCGCTACGGGCGGTGGTCAACCTGGCCGGCGGGTACGCCAGTGGCGGTCTGGTGCACGAGACGCCGATCGCGGATTTCGAGCGGATGTTCACCGTCAACCTGCGGCCCACCTACCTGGTCACCCAGGCCGCGTTGCCCCATCTCGTGGCGGCCGGCGGCGGCGCGGTGGTCTGCGTCGCCGCCCGCGCGGCGGTCGCCCCGTTCGCCGGCGCCGCCGGGTACGTGACGGCCAAGGCGGCGGTGCTGGCGCTCGCCAACACGGTCGCGGTGGAGTACCGGTCCCGCAACGTGCGCTGCAACACGGTGCTGCCGAGCGTCATCGACACCCCGGCGAATCGGGCCGCCCAGCCCGACGCCGACCACTCCCGCTGGGTGGCCCCGGCCGAGATCGCGTCGGTGATCCGATTTCTCGCCTCGGCCGAGTCCGCGCCCACGAGCGGCGCCACCGTGCCGGTCTACGGGCGGGCCTGAGCCACGAACGCGTCGCCGTCACCCTCCGCCGCCCCGGGGGACGCCGGCAGCCAGGTCCCCAGGTGCGCCTGGATCTGCTCGGTCACCTCCTCGGCCGGGCGGCCCGCGTCCACAACCACGAAGCTCGGGTACTCGGGCAGGGCCCGGTAGGCGGTGTCCGCCGCGGTCAGCCAGCCCATCGTCTCGTGGTCGGTGCCGCGCTCCTCGATGCGCCGGTACGCCTCCGCCGGGTCGACCGTGAGCAGGAAGGTCACCTGCGGGGTCGGGAACAGTCGGTACCCGGCTCGGGCCAGCCGCTCCCAGCGGTGCCCGCCATGGGCGCGGATGCTCGCGTACTGGCAGGCCGAGTAGCGGTCCATCACCGCCGTCCGGCCGGTGAGCAGGCAGGTGAGCAGGGCTACGGCGATGGCGAGCCAGCGCAGCACGGACTCCACCGCCAGCACGCCGTCACGCCCGACGAGCCGCTGCGCGTCCGGTCGCCCGAGCCGTTGGGCGAGCCGGCCGAGCCAACGGCGCCCGCTGGCGTTGCGGCGGTAGGTGGCGGGGCGCCCGGCGGCCGTCAGCGCGTCGGCCAGGCGGTGCGCCTGAGTGGTCTTGCCCGAACCGTCGATGCCGATCAGGGCGACGGTGCGCAACCGGGCCCTGCCGCGTCGCATCCCCGATGATCTGCCCACCCTCCACAGATTATCCGACCGACGCACCGACTCCGCGAGGTTTGTACGGTTTCATCCCTGTTGACACCCGACCGCGTCCCCACCAGGTGTGGCCGACCGGAATGCCGGGTACCGGAGTCTGAAACCCAACCCCCGGTCCACCAACACGACGACGGGAGACCCAGATGGCTGAGCGCGGGGACGAGAGTCTGGTGCACACCCTCAAGAAGGTCGCCGCCGTGCTCAAGCAGTCCGAGATCCCGTTCGCCCTGGGCGGCAGCTTCGCCGTCTACGCCCACGGGGGCCACTCCAGCGAGCACGACGTCGACTTCCTGATCCGGGAGGCCGACGTGGAACAGGCCCTGGAGGCCCTGGTGGCAGCCGGCTTCGTCGCTCAGCGGCCACCGGAGGACTGGCTGGTCAAGGTCTTCGACGACGGCCGGATGGTGGACCTCATCCACCGGCCGATCGAGACACCGGTGACCGAGGAGACGTTCGCCGACACGGTCATCCGGCCGGTGGACGCGATCCACATGCCGGTGCTGTCCGCCACCCAGCTCATGGTGCACAAACTGCTCAGCTTCTCCCAGCACTACTGCGACTTCGCCCGCGGTCTGCCGCTGGCCCGGTCGCTGCGGGAGCAGATCGACTGGGAAAGGGTACGCAAGGAGACGCAGCACTCGCCGTACGCCGAGGCGTTCCTGGTGCTGCTGGACCGGCTGGAGGTGGTGCCGGCGGTCGGCACCCAGCCAGGAGAGGGGACACCGTGACCCATCATCGCGACATCGGCGCCGGGCCACCGGACGAGTACGTCGACGCGGAGATCCAGCGGCTGCTCGCCGAGGACCCGGCCGTCGCCGAACAGGGCATCACCGTGGTCCGCCGGGACCACGCCCTCGTGCTCCACGGCGAGGTGGAGAGTCCGCACCGGCGTGCGGAGATCCTGCGCCGGGTGTCCGAGCGCTTTCCCGACGTACCGATCGCCAGCGACATCGGGGTGATCCGCACCCAGGCGCCCACGGAGATCGAGCAACTGCCCTGAGGGAGGTTCCATGGTGATCCGGATCGCCGCCGTGGGCGACGTGCATCTGGACGAGGACGTGGTCGGACGCTTCCGACCGGCGTTGGAAGAGCTGCCGGAGTGCGCTGACGTGCTGCTGCTGGCCGGGGACCTGACCCGGCACGGCACCGAGGCCGAGGCGCGCTGCGTGGCCGAGGAGTTCGGTGGGTTGGCCGTGCCGGTCGTGACCGTGCTGGGCAACCACGACCACCAGTGTGACCAGGTGCCCCAGGTGGTCAAGGTGCTCGAGGACGCGGGCATCACCGTGCTGGAGGGCAACGGCGTGGTGTTGGACTGCGCGGGTGGCCGGCTCGGCATCGCCGGGGTCAAGGGCTTCGGCGGCGGGTTCGCCGGGCGGTGCGCGAGTGACTTCGGCGAGCCCGAGATGAAGGCTTTCGTGCGGACCACCACCGACAGCGCGGACCGCCTCGGCGCCGCGCTGCGCTCACTCGACTGCGACATGCTCGTCGCGCTCACCCACTATGCGCCGGTGCCGGACACGCTGGCCGGCGAACCGTTGGAGATCTACCCGTTCCTCGGGTCGTACCAGTTGGGGCAGGCGATCGACTCGGCACCCACGGCGCTGGCCCTGCACGGGCACGCGCACGCCGGCACCGAGCGCGGCACGACCCCCGGCGGGGTACGCGTACGCAACGTCGCGCACCCGGTGATCAAGCAGGCGTACAGCGTCTTCCACGTGGGCGATCAACTTGATACCGACCAGGTTTCCCCGATCGGCCAGTCGGGTATTCAAAGGTCATGGAG
Organism: Micromonospora sp. NPDC023888; assembly: GCF_040639415.1. Lineage (NCBI taxonomy): Bacteria > Bacillati > Actinomycetota > Actinomycetes > Micromonosporales > Micromonosporaceae > Micromonospora > Micromonospora sp. NPDC023888. The sequence continues at coordinate 12,552 of NZ_JBEZZW010000052.1, forward strand.
CTGATTCTTTGGATTCTCGCAGTCGTACTCGTGGTCGCCGGCATCCTCGCGCTGTTCCGCCGGCAGATCCTGTGGGGCATCGTCCTCATCGTTGTCGGGCTGTTGGTCGGCCCGGGTGGTGTCAGCATCTTCAATTGACGTTCGCACGACGCAACACCGGGACCCGTCGGGGTCGCCGCGACCGGAGCTCCGTCCTCCCGACAGGAGCACCGGCCGGGGCGATCCCGGCGCTTTTTTGTGGGCGCTCCCGTCCCCGGTCCCGGCCTCGGCCCGACCGCAGATGTCCCGTTGAGCCCCTGTAGAGCTGCCCCAGATGTGGGGCACGGGCGCACGCACGGCATGAGCACGGGCACGGGCACCGGCACCGGCACCGGCACGGGCACGGGCACGGGCACGCCCCATGCATGGGGCAGCTCTACAGGACCGTGCTGGTGACGGTCGGGCCGCTGCGGGTGCCGGAACGCCTGCTACGCCCTCCGACGGTTTGAGCTGACGTTGCCGGGAAATATCTCGACCATGAAGACATCCCAGCGGACGCGACCCACCTCCGGCCGACGGTCGTGGTGGGTCCTCGTGGGCTTCGCCGCGGCCGTCTTCGTCGCGGCCGCGATCGGCGGGCTGGGAGTGCAGGGCACCACCGACGAGTACGCGAGCCTGCGGCAGCCCGACTGGGCGCCGCCCTCCTGGCTGTTCGGCCCGGTCTGGTCGCTGCTCTACGCGCTTGTCGCCGTGGCCGGCTGGCTGGTGTGGCGGCGGGTCGGCTTCTCCACCGCCCTCTGGGCGTGGACCGCCCAGTTGGTGCTCAACGCCTTCTGGACCCCGCTGTTCTTCGGCGCGGGGCGGTACGGGCTGGCGTTCGCCGAGATCGTGCTGATGTGGCTGGCCATCGGGCTCACCGTGGCGCTGTTCGCCCGGGTGTCCCGGGTGGCGGCGGCGCTGCTGTTGCCCTACTGGGCCTGGGTCACCTTCGCTGCCGCGTTGAACCTGTCGATCTGGCAGCTCAACTCCTGACCGACAGGTCCCCGGCGGTGGCGACCGCCGGGGACCGTGGCAGTGCCCGGGTCAGCAGCGGGGCACGCCGGGGATGTATCCGTCCGATCCGGTGTACACGTACGCGTCGGCGATGTACCTACCGGAGCCGATGCGGTCCCAGATCGAGCTGGTGCCGTACGTGCCGGTGACCGTGGTGCCACTGGTCTGGCAGGCGATGGTCACCCGGGTGCCGTCGGCGACGGTGCCCACCGAGGCGTACCCGGTGCCGGGGCCGGAGCGGACGGTCAACGGGGTGCCGCTGGTGTCGACGGTGCCGTTGCCGCCGCCCGAGGAGCACCCGTTGTCGCTGGTGTAGGTCTTGGTGCCCCAGTAGAGACCGAGGGCGCCGTTGAAGCGGACCTGGATGTCGCTGCCGTTGAGGCGCTGCTCGTAGTGCAGGTGTGGGCCGGTCGAGCCGCCGGTGCTGCCGACCCAGCCGAGCACCTTGCCGTAGGCGACCGTCTGCCCCACCGAGACGTTGAAGCCGCTGAGGTGGGCGTAGTAGGTGCTGTAGCCGCCGCCGTGGTTGATCCGGACGTACTTGCCGTAGCTGGTGCCGCCGAGGTCGGTCACCCGGTCGACGGTGCCGGGGGCGCTGGCGACCACCGGGTCGCCGTTGTCGTCGGTGCGGTTGAAGTCGACGGCGTTCGCCGGGCTGTGGTCCGACCGGGTCTGCCCGGACCAGGACTGGCCGCACGGGAAAGGCACCTTGAAGGTCGGCGCGGCAAGCGCCGGGCTCGCCGGCACCAGTGCTCCACCGACGAGCAGGCCCGTCACCAGCAGGCTCATCCACCGCTTACGCATGCAGCTCCTCCTATGTCGAAAACCTTCGATCCGGTGCGCTCAGCCTGACAGATATCGTCAATCTTCGAAAGAGTCCCCAGCATGTCCCGGGAGCGCGCCCACCAGGCAGCCCGCAGGTTTCCGGATTGTTACTCGCTCGTGTCTGACAGGGGGTGGACCGGAGCGAATGCAAGCGCTTACATGTGTGCACGCCCAATCGGACCGGCGACGGGTCACCAGCACGACCGCGCCGGCTAGGAAGGAGGACGGCATGGCGGTCTTTACCAGACCACGCCAGGCCTTCGTGATCGCCGGCGTACTCGGGCTGGCGCTCAGCGCCACCGCCTGCGGTACCGGCGACGACAAGAAGAGCAACAACGCGGGCTCCGCGGAGTGCGCCGCATACGACAAGTACGAGGGCCACGACGGCAAGAAGGTCTCGATCTACGCGTCCATCCGTGACGCCGAGGCCGACCTGCTGGAGCGCTCCTGGTCGCAGTTCACCGAGTGCACCGGCATTGAGATCGACTACGAGGGCAGCGGCGAGTTCGAGGCGCAGCTCCCCGTCCGGGTCGACGGCGGCAACGCCCCCGACATCGCCTTCGTGCCCCAGCCGGGCCTGGTGAAGCGCTTCGCGGACGCCGGCAAGCTGAAGAACCTGAGCGCCGACACCAAGGCCCTCGCCGAGCAGAACATGCCGGCGGACTGGCTGAAGTACGGCACCGTGAACGGGACGCTCTACGGCGTGCCGCTCGGCGCCAACGTGAAGTCCTTCGTCTGGTACTCGCCGAAGACGTTCAAGGAGAAGGGCTGGGAGGTCCCGACCACCTGGGACCAGCTCATCGCCCTGAGCGACAAGATCGCCGCCAGCGGCATGAAGCCGTGGTGCGCGGGCGTCGAGTCCGGTGACGCCACCGGCTGGCCGGCCACCGACTGGATCGAGGACGTGATCCTGCGGACCCAGGGCCCCGAGGTCTACGACCAGTGGACCACCCACGCCATCCCGTTCAACGACCCGAAGATCGTCGACGCGGTCGACCGCGCCGGCAGCATCCTCAAGAACGACAAGTACGTCAACGGCGGCTTCGGCGGCGTCAAGAGCATCACCACCACCGCCTTCCAGGAGGCGGGCCTGCCGGTGACCACCGGCAAGTGCGCGATGCACCGACAGGCGTCGTTCTACGCCAACCAGTTCCCCGAGGGCACCAAGGTGTCCGAGGACGGCGACGCGTTCGCCTTCTACTTCCCGACCATCGACCCGGCCAAGGGCAAGCCGGTGCTCGGCGCGGGCGAGTTCGTCGTCGGCTACGCCGACCGTCCCGAGGTCCAGGCGGTGCAGACCTACCTGGCTTCGGCCGAGTACGTGAACAGCCGCGCGAAGCTCGGCAACTGGGTCACGGCGAACAACAAGCTGGACATCGCCAACGTGGCCAGCCCGATCGACAAGCTCTCCGTCCAGATCCTTCAGGACAAGACGGGCACCTTCCGCTTCGACGGATCCGACCTGATGCCGGCCGCCGTCGGCGCGGGGACGTTCTGGAAGGGCATGGTCGAGTGGCTGAACGGCAAGCCGACCGCCCCGGTGCTCCAGGGCATCGAGAGTAGCTGGCCTAAGTGATCCCGGCGGTGGCCCGGTCCGCGGTCGCGGACCGGGCCACCGGCCGAGGTGGACCCGGAAGGGAGGGTTGATGAAGTTCGACTTCGCCGATCAGCAGCCGAAGTTCCTCATGCTGATGTACGGGCTGGTCGCCTTCGTGGTGGTCGTGGGCGGTCTGCTCCTGTTGCTCGACGTGGTGCCGGCCTGGTTCGCCCGTCGGCGGGAGGCACAGCTCGTCGCCGCCTCCGTGGGCGGGGGCCCGCTGCCCCGCCGACGCAAGCAGCGGGAGGGGCTCTTCGCGTTCTTCTTCCTGCTGCCGACGCTGCTGCTGCTCGTCATCGGCCTGGTCGTGCCGGCCATCCGCACCACGCTGCTCTCCCTGATGGACGGAAGCAGCACCAACTGGGTGGGTCTGCGCAACTACGGCTGGATGTTCTCCGACGACTCGATCGTCCGGGTCCTGATCAACACCCTGGTCTGGGTGCTCCTCGTCCCGTTGGTGGCGACCGGGTTCGGCCTGATCTACGCCGTACTCGTGGACAAGGCCCGCTTCGAGGCGGTGGCCAAGTCACTGATCTTCCTGCCGATGGCCATCTCCTTCGTCGGTGCCAGCATCATCTGGAAGTTCGTCTACGCCTACCGGGGTGACGGCGACCAGATCGGTCTGCTCAACCAGATCGTGGTCAGCCTCGGCGGCGAGCCCAAGCAGTGGTTGCTGGAATCACCGCTGAACACGCTGCTGCTGATCGTCATCATGGTCTGGATCCAGGCCGGTTTCGCCATGGTGGTGCTCTCCGCCGCGATCAAGGCCATCCCCGGCGACATCGTCGAGGCTGCCCGGCTCGACGGCGTGAGCCCCTGGCAGATGTTCTGGCAGATCACCATGCCGAGCATCCGGCCGGCGCTGATCGTCGTGGTCGTGACACTCACGATCGCCACGCTCAAGGTCTTCGACATCGTCCGGACCTCGACCAACGGCAACTACGACACCAGCGTGATCGCCAGCGAGATGTACAACCAGGCGTTCCGGTACGGCCAGAACGGGCAGGGCTCGGCGCTCGCCGTCTTCCTCTTCATCCTGGTCATCCCGGTCGTGATCTACCAGATCCGCAACCTCCGTCAGCAGCGGGAGGGCTGAGATGACCACCGCAACGCCCACCGTCGCCGTCGGCACCCAGAAGACCGACGGCACCCCGACCACCACGGCCGGACGGGTCCGCAAGCGGTTGAACAGCCGCACCGCGACCCTCGTCTCGGTCGTCATCGCGGTGGTCTGGACCATCCCGACCTTCGGCCTGCTCGTCTCCTCCCTCCGACCGGAGGACGAGATCAAGACCACCGGCTGGTGGACGGCGTTCACCAACCCGCAGTTCACCTTCGACAACTACGAGCAGGTCCTGTTCGGGCGGTCGGCGTCCTCCGGGCAGCTCGCCGGTTCCTTCATCAACTCGCTGGCGATCACCATCCCGTCGGTGCTCTTCCCGCTGGCCTTCGCGTGCCTGGCCGCGTACGCGCTGGCCTGGATCAACTTCCGCGGCCGGGACTGGGTCTACATCGCGATCTTCGCGTTGCAGATCGTGCCGTTGCAGATGGCCCTGGTGCCACTGCTGAAGTTCTTCTCCACCGGCGTCACCCTCGGCGGCGTCACCCTGATGCCGGCCTGGGACCTCGTCGACGAACAGAAGTTCGCCCAGGTGTGGTTCGCCCACACCTGCTTCGCGCTCCCGTTCGCCGTCTTCCTGCTGCACAACTTCATCTCGCAGCTACCCGGAGACCTGATGGAGGCGGCCCGGGTCGACGGGGCCACCCACCCGAAGATCTTCCGCACCATCGTGCTGCCGTTGATCACTCCGGCGCTCGCGGCGTTCGGCATCTTCCAGTTCCTCTGGGTCTGGAACGACCTGCTGGTCGCGCTGATCTTCGCCGGTGGCGGCAACGAGACAGCCCCGCTCACCGTCCGGCTCGCCGAGATGGCCGGCACCCGGGGCAACGAGTGGCAGCGGCTCACCGCCGGCGCGTTCGTCTCCATCGTCGTACCGCTCATTGTCTTCCTGTCCCTGCAGCGCTTCTTCGTGCGAGGTCTGCTCGCTGGCAGCGTCAAGGGCTGACCCGCTTGCCCGCCGCCGCCTGGCCCCTCGGGCGGCGGCGGGCGCTCAGGGCACCGAGCGGGGGAACCGTGACGAGGATCGATGATGTGGCCCGGCTGGCCGGTGTGTCCACGGCCACCGTCTCGCGGGCCCTGCGCGGGCTCCCGACGGTCTCCGCCGCCACCCGACACCGGGTGCTCGCCGCCGCCGAGCAACTCGACTACGCGGTCTCACCGAGCGCGTCCCGGCTCGCCGGTGGGCGGACCGGCACTGTCGCGGTGGTGGTCCCCCGGATCACCCGCTGGTTCTTCAGCACCGTCGTCGAGGCGGTCGAGGAGTACCTCCACCAGTCCGGCTACGACCTGCTGCTCTACAACCTGGGCGGACGGGAGCAGGTCCGCCAACGGGTCCTGCGCACGGCCAACCTGCACAAGCGGGTGGACGCCATCATGCTTGTCGCCACGCCACTGCGGCCGGCCGACCTGACCGCGCTTGCCGCCCTGGAACTGCCCGGGGTCACCATCAGCTCGGGCAGCAGGGTGCCCAACTGGCCCTGCGTACGGATCGACGACGTCGCGGCCGCGCGGGCCGCAACCCGGCACCTGATCGACCTCGGCCACCACCGGATCGCGCACATCTCCGGCGACCCGGACGACGAGTTGGCCTTCACCACCCACCTCGACCGACGCCGTGGCTACCGGGCGGAGCTGCGCTCCGCCGGCCTGCGGCCCGACCCGAGCCTGGATGTCGAGTCCACCTTCACCATCGACGGCGGCAACCGGGCCACCGCCGAACTGTTGGCCAGTGGCGAGCCGCCGACCGCCATCGTCGCCGCCTGCGACGAGATGGCGATGGGGGCGATGACCGCGGTACGCGACGCCGGGCTGCGGGTACCGCAGGACGTCAGCGTGATCGGCATCGACGACCACGACCTGGCCGGTGTGCTGGGGCTCAGCACCATCGCGCAGCCCGCCGCCGAGCAGGGCCGGCTCGCCGCCCGGATGTTGCTCGACCCGCTCGGGGCACGCCCTCCGGGCCCCGTCGTGGGGCAACGCGACGCCGGGTACGACACACCGGTGATCCTGCCCACTCGGTTGGTGGTCCGGGACTCGACCGCACCACCCCGGGCACACTGAAAACTTCACCATCCGCCGCCGGCCGGCGGCGGGCGGCGACGCGGCCGGCGGTAGCGCCACCGGCAGTCCACCCACAGCTCGACACGGGAGAAGACCCTGAACACCGATCCGACACAGCAGAACTCCCCCGGTCACCCGGTCACCGGCTGGTGGACCGAGGCGACCATCTACCAGATCTACCCCCGTTCGTTCGCCGACTCGGACGGCGACGGGATCGGTGACCTCCCCGGCATCACCGCTCGGCTCGACCACCTGGTCGAGCTGGGTGTGGACGCGGTGTGGCTCTCCCCCTTCTACCCGTCGCCGCAGGCCGACGCCGGCTACGACGTGGCCGACTACCGCGACATCGACCCACTGTTCGGCACCCTCGCCGACGCGGACAAGTTGATCGCCGAGGCCCGGTCCCGCAGCCTGCGGGTGATCGTCGACCTGGTCCCCAACCACACCTCGTCCGCGCACCGCTGGTTCCAGGCGGCGCTGCCCGCCGCGCCCGGCAGCCCGGAACGGTCCCGGTACATCTTCCGGGACGGCCGCGGGCCGGCCGGTGACCAGCCGCCGAACGACTGGCAGAGCGTCTTCGGCGGCCCGGCCTGGACCCGCACGGTGGACGCCGACGGGCAGCCCGGCCAGTGGTACCTGCACCTGTTCGACACCGGCCAGCCGGACCTCAACTGGGACAACCCGGAGGTGCACGCCGAGTTCCTGGACATCCTGCGGTTCTGGCTCGACCGTGGGGTGGACGGTTTCCGGGTGGACGTGGCGCACGGCCTGATCAAGCAGGCCGACCTGGCCGACTGGCAGGAGCCACAGGAGATCCTCTCCGGCAACGAGGTCGACAAGCCGCGCCCGCCGATGTGGGACCAGGAGGGCGTGCACGAGATCTACCGGCAGTGGCGGCAGGTTCTCGACAGCTACCCCGGCGAACGGGTGCTTGTCGCCGAGGCCTGGGTGGAGCCGGCCGAGCGGCTGGCCCGCTACGTCCGCCCGGACGAGATGCACCAGGCGTTCAACTTCGAGTATCTGCTCGCCGCGTGGACCGCACCGGCCCAGTACGCGGTGATCACCCGCTCGCTGGAGGCGACCGACTCGGTCGGCGCGCCGACGACCTGGGTGCTGTCCAACCACGACGTGGTGCGGCACGCCTCCCGGCTCGGCCTGCCGATCGGCACGGTACGGCCCAACGGCATCGGCATCGGCGACCCGCAGCCGGACGCCGCGCTCGGTCTGCGCCGGGCCCGCGCGGCGACCCTGCTGATGCTCGCCCTGCCCGGCTCGGCCTACCTCTACCAGGGCGAGGAGCTGGGGCTGCCCGAGCACACCACGCTGCCCGACGAGGCCCGGCAGGACCCGACCTGGGAGCGCAGCGGGCACACCCAGCGTGGCCGGGACGGCTGCCGGGTGCCGATCCCGTGGGAGGCCGACGCCCCGTCGTACGGCTTCGGGCCCACCGACGCGAGCTGGCTGCCGCAGCCCGCGCTCTGGGCCGAGTACGCCCTGGACCGCCAGCGCGAGGTGCCCGGCTCGACGTACGAGCTGTACCGCACGGCGCTGCGGCTGCGCCGCGAGCACGGGCTGGGTCGCGGCACCCTGGAGTGGGTGTCCTCCGGCGACGAGTCGCTGACCTTCCGCAACGGCGAGCTGACAGTGCTCACCAACTTCGGTGCGGCGTCGGTGCCGGTGCCGGCCGGTGCCGAGGTGCTCGCCGCCAGCGCGCCCCTGGACGACGACGGCGCGGTGCCGACCGACGTCACCGTCTGGCTGCGGGGCTGACCCGAGCCGTCCGGCCCGTCCCGTCGAGCGATGCTCTCGGGCGGGCCGGACGAGGTGGGGCCCTGTCGCTGTGGAGCTGATGTCGTAAACGATTCGCGCCCCCGCGACGGGCGCGGCGAGCGACGAGCGCGGCGAGCGACGCGGGTCAGAGGCGGTTGGCGCGGGTGTGCAGCAGGTCGTGCACGTTGTCGATGTCCGCTGGTGAGGTCCGCGAGGCCAGCCAGTACATGACGCCGGTGGGGATGAAGAAGAGCTGGAACGCGGCCAACCCGACGGCGAAGTTCAACGGCGGCGGGAACGCCGCCCGCAGCGCCTGGAACGCCACCCCGACCAACCCGTTGCCAGCGGCACGACCGACCCCGTTCACCAGGTTGCCCAGGCTGTAGACGGTGCCCCGGTGCTCCGGCGGGTTGACGTCGGCGATCAGCGCGAACCAGTTCGGCGAGTTGGCGGAGGTCAGCGCGAGCGCCACGACCGCGGTGAGCAGGCTCAGGCCCACCGACGGCTCGGTGAACACACTGGACAGCACCGCGCCCACGACCGCGCCGCCGCTGGCACCGTCCGGCACGTCGATGGTCACCGGGACGAAGAACAGCACCAGGTAGAACGGCAGCGCGGCGAGGATGCCGACCGCGGCGACCAACGCCCGGCCCCGAGGGGTACGGCGTTGCACCGCGTCGCCGATCAGGCCGCCCACGATGGACAGCACCCCGCCGAGTTGGAACAGCGTGGCGAAGACGCTGCCCACCACCACAGCGGTCGACGTCGAGTAGCCCTGGGCCTCGGCCCGTTCGGCGAAGAGCACCGGCAGCCAGACCAGTGAGCCGAACGCGGCCTGCGCGGTCAGCCCCTGCAGGATCAGCCACCGGTTGGTCCGTCGGGCCAGGATGCGCGGCAGGTCGGCGCGGCTGATCCGATAGTCGTACTCGGCGCCGGCGTCCAGCCGGTCGGCCAGTTCCGGCTCGCTCTGACCACGCCGGATGTCGTACGTGAAGAGGTAGGCCACTGTGGCGACCAGGCCGACACCGGTCAGGATCACGAACGGTCGCCGCCAGTCGGTCGCCCCGAGCAGCCCGCCGACGAGGGTGCCCGCCAGGGTGCCGACCCCCTGGGAGAGGCCCCAGAAGCTCATCACCAGCCCCCGCCGGGTCGGTGAGATCAGGTCGGTGACCACGGAGAACCCCACCGAGCCGACCGCGCCGAGACCGACGGCCGCGACCAACTGTGCGGCCAGGAACGTCAGGTACCCGCCGGCCAGCGCGCTGCCGCCGGTGCCCGCCGCCCAGAGCAGCGTGCCCACCATGAGCAGCGGCTTGCGGTTGGTCCGGTCACCGACGTACGCCCAGCCGACCGCTGCCACCGCGCTGACCAGGAAGCTGACCGCGGTGACCAGGCCGAGCAGCCGCCCGGACACGTCGAACGCGTCGGAGATCGGGCCGTACAGCGGCGGGACCAGCCCGATCGCCACGTTGTCGAGCGAGGCGAGCAGCACGAACACCACGACGCTGTACAACCGGTGCGCCGGACCACCGCCCCGGCCGGGCGGGCGTGGGCCGGGCTGCGCCCGACCCTGGCCGGACCCGCCACTGGTCACCGTCATGACCGGCAGCCAACCAGACCCCGCCGAGGGGGCCGTCACGCGGGTGGGTGCCGGTCGACTTCCGGCCGGCGCCCACCCGCGTCGATCCCGACGGTCAGCGCCGGTCGAGAACCAGCCCGCGAGCCGCCGCGTACCCGTCGCGAACGGCGGGGACCGGCTCGGCCGCGTACTCCTCGGTGCCCTCCACCGCCCAGACCGGCGGCGTCGGGCCGCCCAGGGCGACCCAGGCGGCCTGCCGGGCGGCGCCGTCGGCGACGTACTCCCCGGCCGGCGGCACGACGACCGGGCAGCCGAAGACCTGCGGGGCGATCCGACGCACCGCGGCCGACCGGGCGCCGCCGCCGACCAGGATGACCCGGCGGACGGTGGCGCCCTGCGCGGTCAGTGCGTCCAGGCCGTCGGCGAGGGCGCAGAGCATGCCCTCCACGGCGGCCCGCGCCAGGTGCGCGGGGGTCGACGTGCGCAGGGTAAGCCCGTGCACCGCGCCGGTGGCGAGCGGGCGGTTCGGCGTCCGCTCACCCTCCAGGTAGGGCACCATGACCAGCCCGTCCGCGCCGGCTGGCGCGGAGAGCGCCAGCTCGGCCAGCTCGTCCAGGCTGACGCCGAGCAGCGCGGCGGCGGCGTCCAGCACCCGGGCCGCGTTGAGCGTGCAGACCAGCGGCAGGAACCGACCTGACGCGTCGGCGAAACCCGCAACCGCGCCGCTCTCGTCGGCGGCCGGCACGTCGGCCACGCTGAACACGGTGCCGGAGGTGCCGATCGAGACGACCACGTCGCCGGGGCCGGCACCGACGCCGAACGCGGCGGCGGCGTTGTCCCCGGTGCCCGCGCCGAGCAGCGCGCCGCCCGGCCCACCCAGCTCGTCGGCCAGCTTGCCGGCCGACTCCGCCGGACCGAGCACCTCGGGCAGCACCAACTGCCGACCGAAGGCCCGTTCCAACAGGTCCGGCCGGTAGTCGCCGGTCGCCGGCGACCAGTAGCCGGTGCCACTGGCGTCACCACGGTCGGTGCGCAGCGCACCCAACCCCGGTGCGCCGGCCAGCCGCCACGTCAGCCAGTCGTGCGGCAGGCAGACGGCGGCCACCCGGGCCGCCGCCTCCGGCTCGTGGGTAGCCAGCCACCGCAGTTTCGTGATGGTGAAACTGGCTACCGGGACACTGCCGGCGGCTTCGGCCCAGAACCGACGCCCGGCCGCGCCGCCGCCGGCCTCCTCGACGAGATCGGCGGCGGCGTCGGCGGACCGGGTGTCGTTCCACAACAGCGCCGGGCGGACCACCCGGCCGTCCTCGTCGAGGCACACCATGCCGTGCTGCTGGCCGGCGACGGAGATCGCCGCCACGTCGGCCAACCCACCGGCCTGGTCGACGGCGCTTCGCAGCGCCTGCCACCAGGCTTCCGGGTCGACCTCGGTGCCGTCCGGGTGCGGTGCCCGGCCCTGCCGCAGCAGAGCCCCGGTCTCCGCATCCCGGATGACCACCTTGCAGGACTGGGTGGACGAGTCAACGCCTGCGACCAACGGCATGGCGGGGCCTCAGCGGGCGCCGAGCAGGTGCTCGACGGCGAGCTGGTTGAGCCGGACGAAGGCGAAGCCCCGCTCGGCCACCGCGTCGACGTCGACCTCCTCGAACGCGGACCGGTCGGCCAGGAACTCCTCGTAGCCCTCGCCCTCGCCGAGCGTCGGCGTGTTCAGGTCGCCGACCTTGCTGGCAGCGAGCGCCTCGACCACCTCGGGGTCGGCGCGGAACGCCGCCGCCCGCTCCTTGAGCAGCAGGTAGGTGCTCATGTTGGCCGCCGCCGAGGCCCAGACGCCGTCCATGTCCTCGGTCCGGGAGGGCTTGTAGTCGAAGTGCCGGGGGCCGTCGTAGGCCGGGCCGCCGTTCGGGCCGCCGTTCTCCAGGAGGTCCACCAGGGCGAACGCGTTCATCAGGTCACCGTGGCCGAAGACCAGGTCCTGGTCGTACTTGATGCCACGCTGGCCGTTGAGGTCCAGGTGGAACAGCTTGCCCTGCCAGAGCGCCTGGGCGATGCCGTGGGCGTAGTTGAGCCCGGCCATCTGCTCGTGGCCGACCTCCGGGTTGAGACCGACAAGCTCCGGGTGAGCGAGCTGGGAGATGAAGCCGAGCGCGTGCCCGATGGTGGGCAGCAGGATGTCGCCGCGCGGCTCGTTGGGCTTGGGCTCAAGCGCGAACCGCAGGTTGTAGCCCTTGTCGATGGAGTACTGGGTGAGCAGGTCGACTGCCTCGCGGTAGCGGTCCAGGGCGGCGCGGACGTCCTTGGCGAGGTCGTACTCGGAGCCCTCGCGCCCGCCCCACATCACGAACGTGCTGGCACCCAGCTCGGCGGCCAGGTCGACCTGGCGCAGCACCTTGCGCAGCGCGAAGCGGCGGACGTCGCGGTCGTTGCTGGTGAAGCCGCCGTCCTTGAAGATCGGGTGGGTGAAGAGGTTGGTGGTGACCATCGGCACCACCAGGCCGGTCTCGTCGAGGGCCTTGCGGAACCGGGCGATGTGCTGGTCCCGGGTGGCGGCGTCGGCGCCGAACGGGATCAGGTCGTCGTCGTGGAAGGTGATGCCGTACGCGCCCAGCTCGGCGAGCCGGTGCACCGCCTCGACCGCGTCGAGCTCGGGACGGGTGGCGTCACCGAACGGGTCGCGAGCCTGCCAGCCCACGGTCCAGAGCCCGAAGGAGAACTTGTCGGCGGGGGTGGGACGGGGTGCCATGAGCGACCTCCGGGGTGGTGTTGTCCGCTATTTGTTCAGCGATTGAATTATTTGCTCAGCGTATGGCACTGTCAAGGGGTGAGCCTCACCCACGCCCCGGCCAGCGCAGTCCGTCAGGGCAGTCTGCGCGAGCTCAACCTCGCCCTGGTCCTGGGCCGGATCGCCGCGGCCGACCGACCTCCGTCCCGGGCCGACCTGGCGACCGCGACCGGCCTGACCCGAGCCACGGTGTCCGCGGTGGTCGAGGACCTGCTCGCCGGCCGGTTGGTGAGCGAGTCCGACCCCGCGCCCCGCGCCGGCGCCGGCCGCCCGGCCCGTGGTCTCGTCCTGGCCGACCAGGGGCCGGCGGGGCTCGGCCTGGAGGTCAACGTCGACTACCTGGCGGTCTGCGTGGTGGACCTCGCCGGACAGGTCCGGCACCGCACCGTGCACCGGGCCGACCTGCGCCCGGTGGCCCCCGCGGACGCCCTCGCCCAGTTGGTCGAGATAGCCGCAGCGGCCCGCGACGACGCCGCCAGCGAGGGCCTCACCCTGGTCGGCGCCGCACTGGCGGTGCCCGGCCTGGTGGACGAGGCCGGGCTGGTCCGGCTCGCGCCGAACCTGGGCTGGCGCGACGTGCCGGTGCCCGCGCTGCTCGCCGAGCACCCTCCGCTTGTCGAGCAGGTGCCCGGCGTCCCGGCGCTCGTGGTGGACAACGAGGCAAACCTCGCCGCACTTGGCGAGCTGCACTTCCGGCCACTCGGCCCGGCCAGCTTCCTGCACATCTCCGGAGAGGTCGGCATCGGCGCCGGCATCGTGCTGGACGGCGCGCTGTTCCGCGGCGTCCGCGGTTGGAGCGGCGAGATCGGACATCTCCCGGTGCACCCCGAGGGTCGTCCGTGCCGCTGCGGCGGGCAGGGCTGCCTGGAGCAGTACGCCGGCCAGGAGGCGATCGTGACGGCCGCCGGGCTGACCCGGACGGAACTCCCCGCGGACACCGCGACAGCGCGCCTGGCCGAGCTGGCCGAGGCCGGTGACCCAGCCGCGCTGCGGGCGCTGCACGACGCCGGGACGGCCCTCGGTGTCGCGGTGGCCGGTGTCGTCAACCTGCTCGACCTGGACACCGTGGTGCTCGGTGGCGGTTACGCGGCGCTGGCGCCCTGGCTGTGCCCGCCGGTGCTCGCCGAGATCGCCAGTCGGGTGCTCACCGCCGCCTGGTCGCCGGTCACGGTCCGGCCGTCGACGCTCGGCGCGGAGGCCGCCGCGGTGGGCGCCGCCGGCTCGGTGGCCCGCCGGATAGTCGCCCAGCCCGCCGGCTGGTTGGCCCGCTCCGGCTGATCGACGACCCACGCTCGCTGGGCGTGTGCCCGGGGGCTCGGTAGCCTTCCCCCAGGCAGCGATCCGTGGCGAGAGGGCGAAAAGAAAGCATGCGCACCTGTCGTCAGACGCGCGGTGGCGTCCCGAGACCCGGGTGCACCTCGATCCGGGTGACCTGCTGCTGGCGTACACCGATGGGGTGACCGCGGCCCGCACGGCCGTGCGGCGTTCGGTGCGGCCCGGCTGCGCGCCGCGCTCGCCTCGGCAGCCGGGCGGTCGCCGGCGGCGCTTGTCGACCGGGTGTTGCGCGCGGTCGACGACTGGCTGGCCGGGGAGGCCCACGACGACATCGCGATGCTGGCCCGTGGGCGCCCCGACGACGGGGTGACCGGCGGCCCTGCCGAGGGCCGGGGCCGGCGAGGTGATCAGGCGGTCCGCGCCACCGGCGGTCCGCCCGCCGACCGGTCCCGGTCGGCGTCGATCGACAGGTGCGGGTCACCCGACTGGTCCGCCCAGCCCGCGCGGGTCTGCCGTTCCGGGTCGATCGACAAGTCTCCCGAGCGCCCACTGGGCCGGTCCGGGTCGTCCGGCCAGTCCCCCGGCTCCGTCGGGTCACCCGACGCCTGGGTGCTCTGCGCCCGCTGCTGGCGAGCGACCTCGTCGAATTCCCGCACACCGTCCAGCAGGGCGTCGCGGCCCGCGGGGCTCATCCCGCCCAGCACGACGGCGAGCCGCGCCCGGCGGTCGGCCCGCAGCTCGGCGAGGAGCCGACGGCCCTCCGGGGTGAGGTGCAGCGAGATCTCCCGCCGGTCGAAGCGGCCCGGCTCACGCTCAAGCATGCCGGCGGCGACCAGCCGGTCGCAGAGGCGGCTGGCGGAGCTGAGCAACATGTCGAGCCGGGTAGCCAACCGGCGCAGGTTGATCCCGTCGTGCTGCTCCACCACCGTCACCGCCCGTAGTTGGGCGCCGGAGACGCGACCGGCCGTCCCCTCCCGGGCGGATTCCCAGACGCCCAGCAGGGCAGCAGCCGCCTCGTCGAGCGCGGCAGCCATACTCGTCTCAGGGTCCGTCGGACGGTGCAGTTCAGCCATGGTGGCCCGAGACTACTCCGAAACCACTGGTGGTCGAGCTTTCAGCGAGGGAGCGACGATGAGCGAACCGGTCAATCAGGCACGACGTGCCCTGAACGAGACACCGGCGGACCGGCTCGTCGGCGCTGTCGGAGACGTGCTCGCCCGGTCGTACGCGATCACCGACGTCGAGCTGTACCAGGTCGACTACCGGCTCTCGGAGCTCCTGCCACTCACTGAGGGTGACTCGATCGCCAACCCCGGGCACCCCGCCTGGCGCGCCTTCGACCACCAGTCGCCCATCCTCACCGACGGCACCGCCTGGTTCCCGGTGACCATGCGCGGCGAGCGTCGGGGAGTGCTGTGCCTGGCGCCCGTCCCGGACGACCGGGAGGTCCTCGCCGAGCTGGCCGACATCGCCACCGCGCTCGCCCACGAGGTGGCGGCGGTCTCCGCCGGCACCGACGTCTACCGGGCGGCGCGGCGCGCCCAGCGCCTCACCCTGGCCGCCGAGATGCAGTGGGACCTGCTCCCCGGCCGCAGCCGGATCCGTCCCTCGTTCAGCCTGGCCGGGCAACTGGAGCCGGCGTACGCGGTCCGCGGCGACAGCTTCGACTGGTCCGACGACGGGCAACGACTCTGGTTGTCCACGATCAACGGCACCGGCGAGGGGGTCGCCGCGTCCCTGCTCACCTCGCTGGCCACCCACGCGCTGCGCAACGCGCGCCGGGCCGGGCTGAGCCTGGCCGACCAGGCCGCCCTCGCCGACCAGGCGATCTACGACCTGTACCGGGGCGAGCAGCACCTCTCCGCGTTGCTGATGGAGCTGGACCTGCGGTCCGGGATGATGACAGTGGTCGACGCCGGCTCCCCCCGGCTGGTCCTGCTGCGCGACGGGGAGGTCACCGAGCAGCCCCTGGAGGCGCAGTTCCCGCTCGGCATGTTCGAGGAGACCGACTACCACGAGCAGAAGTTCCCGATGGAGCGCGGCGACCGGGTCTTCGTCGTCAGCGACGGGGTGGTGGAGGCCACCGGGCAGCACATGCGCTACGGCGAGACGGCGCTGGACCGGTTCCTGCGGCGGACCGGGCCGATGGAGCCACTTGACGCCGTCCGGTCCCTGATCGGCGACCTGCGGGCCTTCGTGGCCGGTGACCTGGTCGACGACGCGGTGGTCGTCTGCCTGGACTGGACCGGCCCGCAACCGTGACCGCCGGCCGTCAGTATGCTCCGCGGCCGTTCAGGACCGCACCGAAGGTCTTCCAGAGAATGGTGAGGTCGGCGGCGAGGGACCAGTTCTCCACGTAGTAGAGATCGAGCCGGATGCCGTCCTCCCAGCTCAGGTCGGAGCGGCCGCTGACCTGCCACAGCCCGGTCATGCCGGGCTTGACCAGCAGCCGCCGGGCCACGTCGCCGTCGTAGCGGGCCACCTCCGAGGGCAGCGGCGGGCGGGGGCCGACCATGCTCATCTGACCCAGCAGCACGTTCACCAGTTGCGGCAGCTCGTCGAGCGACCACTTGCGCAACAACCGGCCGACGCGGGTGACCCGGGGGTCGTGGCGCATCTTGAACATCAGGCCGTCGGTCTCGTTGCGCGCGGTCAACTCGGCGAGCAGTGTGTCGGCGTTCAGCACCATCGTGCGGAACTTGAACACGCCGAACTCCTGCCCGCCCCGGCCGACGCGGACCTGCCGGAAGAGCACCGGACCCCGGCTGTCCAGTTTGATCGCCAGGGCGATGACCGCGATCAGCGGCATCAGCAGCGCCAACGCCAGCGACGAGGCAGACCGGTCGACGAGACCCTTCACCAGCTTGCGGGCACCGCGGAACTCCGGTGCCTCGACGTGGATCAGCGGCAGGCCGGCAACCGGGCGGGTGTGGATCCGCGGGCCGGCGACGTCGGTGAGCGCGGGTGCCACGACCAGGTCGATGCCGGTGCCCTCCAACTGCCAGCCGAGGCGGCGCAGCCGGGTCGCGGTCAGCTCACCGGACGCGGTCACCGCGACGGTGTCCGCGCCGATGGCGGTGGCGGCCTCCGGGATACCCCGGAACGACCCCACCACCGGCACGTCGCCGAGTCGCTGTGCCACCGGTGCGAGCAGCGCGTCCGGAATGCACGCGCCGACCACCTGGTAGCCGGCGTACGGCTCGCGGCGCAGCGTGTGCACCAGCTCCAACACGTGGGCGGTGTCGCCGACCACAAGCACCCGCCGGGACCAGCCGGCACCCATCGAGCGGGCCCGGTGCAGGCGCTTTCGGGCGGCGAACCGCGCCACCTCCAGCCCGACGGTGCCCACCGCGAAGGAGATGCCCAAAAAGCCCCGCGAGACGCCGAGGTCGGTGATGTAGCCGATGATGGCTATCGCGCCGGCCAGCCGCAGGCTCGCTGAGCTGACCCGCCGGTACTCGTCCGCCCCGTAGCCGATCACCCGGTCGTCGTAGCAGCCGAGCGCCTTGAGCGAGATCAGCCAGGCCAGCACCAACCCGGGGGCCACCAGCACGTACGGGATCTCGGAGCCGGCCGGCTGGTCGTCGCCGAAGCGGGTGACATACCCGATGAGCAACGCGATGATGAGCACGGTGGTGTCCAGGACCACCATGACCCGGATGTAGGACCGCTCGTCGGCGCGCGCCACCAGCCCGGCGCGATTGTCGTTCGGCTCCGCCGTCTTGGCGGGGGTCAACAGTGTCGCCGCGGTCACCGGCCCTCCCACTCTGCTCAGGATGGCCCCGGCCAACGGGTCGGACCGGAGGCGGACCGACCATGCCGGAACAGTCGACATCCTGCCTCGATAACTATGACCGCCGATTGCTTCGGACGTATTGCCGTCACTTTTCTTCAACCTGGAAGCCAAAAAAGGCCTGCCCACCGGGGATCCGGTAGGCAGGCCTGTGACCTCCGTGCGTCAGGTCAGCGCGGTGCCGGCGGACGCCGCGCGATGGCGCTGAGGAAGATGCTGCCGATCTCGCTCGGGTCCTTCGTGACGAAGACATCGCCACCTGTCACCTTGGTGATCGACTCAAGCTCGGTTTTGCTGACGCCCTCGCCAATACCGATCATGATGACCTGGACCGGCCGCTCCGGATCGGCGAGTTGCTTGAGCTTCGCGAGCAACTGCTGCTGGTTGATGCCGTTGTCGTCGTCGTTCTTGCCGTCCGTGAACAGCACGATCGAGTTGACCCGACCGGGTTGCCAGTTTTCCTGCACCGCCTGGTACGCGGCAAGCATCGTGTCGTTGAGGCCGGTGTCGCCGTCGGAGGGCTTGACGCTGCCGAGCGCGCCCTCGAGCTGGGCCCGCTGGCCCGACAGCGGGCCGATGCCGACCAACTCCCGGTAGTCCCGGTTGCCGACCAGTTTCGTGGAGAAGGTCCACAGGCCGATCGACCAGGAGTCGTCGAAGAGGCCGAGGCCACGACGGGCCGCGTCGACGGTGACCTCCTCCCGGCTCCGGTTGTTGGCGGAGGGCACCGGGTCCTTCATCGAGCCGGAGACGTCGATGACGGCCAGCATCCGGCCGGACTGGGTGGCGATCGACCAGCTCGAGACGACCCGCTGGATCGCGGCCGGGTCCAGCCCACCAGCGGCGGTGCCGCCGTTCGCCGGCGCGGTCGGCGCGCCGCCGGCCGGGCTCGGGGCACCCTGCGGCGCCTTGAAGCCGTCACCCCAGTTGCCGTCCGGCGCGCGCAGCGACTGCGCCGCGAGCCGGTCCCGGAAGGAGGGGCTGGTGAGCAGCTCGAACAGCACCCGGGCCGCCGACGCCTTGCTCGGCTCGATGCCGGGCAGCACCGCGTACGGGTAGTCGAGCGGCATCGGGGCCGGCTCCATGTAGAGCGCGGCGAGCGGCACCGGTGGCTTCTTGCTGTTGTACGCGATCACGTCTTCTTCGGAGAGCGCCGCCGCGCCGAGACCGCTGGCGATTGACGTCGCGTCGTTGGCGGTCGGGAAGCGGGCCAGCAGGTCGTTGCGCAGCGAGGAGCGGCCGGTGGCCAGTGCGCGAAGCGCCCCGACGGTGTTGCGCTGGGCGTCGCCGCCCGCGCCGTTGGCGGCGGCGGTCAACGAGAGCAGACCGGACAGGCCGGCGGCGTCCCGGGTCGGCTCGACGATCCCGGTGCGCAGCGGCGCGCTCGTGTTGTTCACCTGCTTGAGCAGGTCGGTCCAGTTGAACTTCTTGTCCGGCCAGCCCAGCCGGGTGGCGATCGGTTCGGGCATCGCGACCACGATGGGGCTGCGCGCGATGGACGCGCCGTTGGTCGGAGCGAACGCGGTCGCGTCCTTCTTCAGCCGCAGCAGCCAGGTCGAGGAGTCCGGCACCCAGACGTCCGGGCTGACGGCGGTGCCGCTGGCCTGCCCCACACCGGCGAGGACCGCGCCGTGCTTGGCCGCCACCACGGCCGCCACGTCGACCGGGTCGGACGCGGAGACGTCGACCCGGATGCAGGTGGGGCCTACCGCGGCGCCGTCCTTGACCCACTGCGACGCGGCGGCGTCGACCGCCGGCGCGAGCTCGGACGCGACCGAGACCGCGAGCCGGATCTCGCCCGAGCAGTTGGACTGGATCAACTCCCGATAGCCGAACCACACGCCGGTCGTGACGACGAGCACCGTCGCCGTCGCGGCGGCGGCTGCTAGGTGGAGTTTCGAACGCATGCGATGGCGGCCTGCTGACACGGTGACCATCTTGCGTACAAGGTGCCGTCTCTGCCACATCCGTTCGGACTAAAGTTACGGAGGAGAAACAGTTGACCACCATTTAGCGACACAGAGTGACGCACCGGCCCCGAGGTGTTGCCAAATCAGCGCCACCCTCACATCTCTGTGGCGACCCTCACGGCAGCACGCACGTCGGGCTCGGCACCGGCACCGGCTCTCCGACCGCCTCCGGCACGCCGGTCTCGACGTCGCGTCGGAAGACCCGCACCATGTCGGCCCGTTCGTCGGCGACGTAGAGGTGCTCACCGATCAGCGCGAAGTGCCGGGGCCACTCACCACCGGTGTCCACTTCGGCCACCAGCTCGGGCAGCTCCCCCGCCAGGCGGAACGTCGACAGGGTCCCCACCCCCCGGTTGGCGACGTAGAGAAACCGGCCGTCCGGGCTGACCGCGACCTCCGACGGCTGAACATGACCGGGCCGCTCACTCGCCTCGACCCGACCCCGCTGGTGCAACGCTCCGTCGTCGGTCAGCTCGTACGCGGTGACGGAGGCGTCCAGCTCACCGACGAGGTAACACCGCCGCCCGTCCGGGTGGCGGGCCAGGTGCCGGGGCCCGCTGCCGGGCGTCGTGCGGACGCGCGGCGCACGCGGCACCAGTCGCCCGCTCGCCTCGTCCAGGTCGTACCGGTAGACCGAGTCGGTGCCGAGATCCACCGCGAGCAGCGGCCCCCGACCCACCCCCGGGGAGACCATGTGGGCGTGCGCGTGGTCCTGCCGCTCCGGGTCGGGGCCGTGCCCCTCGTGCACCACCAGGTCGGTGCGCTCGCCGGGCACCCCCTGCGGGTCGAGCGCGAAGACCGCCACGCTACCGCTGCCGTAGTTGGCGGCCACCAGGTGGCCGCCGTCGGGCAGCACCGCCAGGTGACAGGGCTCGGCGCCACCTGTCGACCGGCTGCCCAGCGAATCCAGCCCGCCGTCCGGCCCGACCCGCCAGGCGCTGATCTCCCCGGCCGTCAACTCGTTGACCGCGTACAGCACCGGGTGGGTGGGGTGCCGCGCCAGGAAGGAGGGCGACGGTGTGACAGCCACCGTGCCGAGCGGGGTCAGCGCCCCGGTCGTCGGGTCGCGGCGCGCGGCGACGATGCCGCTGCCCCGCCCTCCACTCTGCGCGGTGTAGCCCCCGATGTGGACGACCTCACCCTGACCGCTCACGTCCCACTCCTCCGCCGGCATCCTCCGCTGATCCAACCAGAGGCTGCCCGCATCGCCCGCCGGTTAACCGGCTTTGCCGGCCGGATCTCAGGCCGCCGGCACCGGCTCCCCGCGCTGCCGGGCGACATGCTCGACCAAGGAGATCAACACCATCTTTCCGGACTGCCGGTCCCGGGCGTCGCAGAGCACCATCGGCACGTCCGGGTCCAGGTCGAGTGCCCGGCGTACGGTCTCCAGGTTGAACCGGCGGGAGTCGTCGAAGCAGTTGACACCCACCACGAACGGGATGCCACGCTGCTCGAAGTAGTCGATGGACGGGAAACAGTCGGCCAGCCGACGGGTGTCGGCGAGCACCACCGCGCCCAGCGCGCCGAAGGCCAACTCGTCCCAGAGGAACCAGAACCGATCCTGGCCCGGGGTGCCGAACAGGTAGACCTGCAGGTCGTCGTTGATGGTGATCCGGCCGAAGTCCATCGCCACAGTGGTGGTCGACTTACCCTCCACCCCGGAGACGTCGTCGGTGCCGATCCCGGCGCCGGTCAACACCTCCTCGGTCTGCAACGGGCGCACCTCGCTCAGGGCACTGACAAGCGTCGTCTTGCCAGCCCCGAAGCCTCCCGCGATGAGGATCTTCAGTGCCAGCGGGATGGTGGTGCTGGTGCCCGCATGGTCATAGCGCACGGAGTCCACTGACCACCGCCTTGAGGATGTCGTCGTCGGGAAGAATTCCGGCGGCCGGCGGCTCGTGCACCGCGACCAGGCCCTCGGCCAGGAGATCACCGAGTAGTACCCGGACCACACCGACCGCGAGGTCCAGTTCGGCTGCCAACTCGGCCACCGACACCGGCCGGAGGGCCGACGCGATCAGCCGCCGATGTTCGGGGAGCAGGTGCGGATGGCCCGCCGCGTCGACGTCCGATGCCGCAAGCACGAACGCGACCAGGTCGAACCCATCGACGGCGGAGCGTACCCGGCCTCGGGTGAGGGTGTACGGGCGCACCACCGGGCCGGCCTCGCCGTCCAGCCACTCGTGTTGTGGCCCGGGCGGCTCAGCCCGCATCACCGGCTCCCGCCGACGATCGGGCCGGCACGGCGAGGCTCTCCCCCACCCGGATGACGAGCATCGCCATCTCGTACGCGACCAACCCGATGTCCGCGTCGGCGTCACTCACCACGGCCAGGCAGGTGCCCTGCCCGGCGGCGGTGACGAAGAGGTACGCCGACTCCATCTCCACCACCGTCTGCCGGACCGGACCGCCGTCCACGTGCCGGCTGGCGCCACGGGCCAGGCTGGAGAAGCCCGCGGCGAGCGCACACAGGTGCTCAGCGTCGGAGCGCTCCAACTCGGCCGAGCAGCCGAGCAGCAGACCGTCGGCGGACAGCACCACCGCCTCCCGGGCGGCCGGCACCCGTTGCACCAGCTCGTCGAGCAACCAGTCCAGGCCGGCGCTCTGCTTCGTCGAATGCCGCACTAGGCGTCCCTCTCAGTCGCGGTCGGGGGTTCGGGGGGCGTCGCCGGGCCGGCCGGGGCGACCGGGGCCGCCGAGCCGTTCGATGCCGCCGGGCCGGCGGGCGCTCCCGACGACCCCATGCCGTCCGAGGCCGCCGGGGCCGCGGGGCCGGTCGGCACTGCCGGGCCGGTCGGCACTGCCGGGCCGGTCGGCGCTGCCGGGCCGGTCGGCGCTGCCGGGGTCGTGACGGTGGCGCGTCCGCGTGCCGTGCCGGCCTGCAGGGCCGCCATCACCCGGCGCACCTCCTCCGGAGACCGGGGCGCCGGGGTGTCGGAGACTGTCGACCGGGGCTGGGCGGCCGGGGTACGGCGGCGTACCCGGCGGGGCAGACCGTCCAGCTCGTCGTCCGCTGCCGACCCCGCGTCTCCGGGCGTCAATGCGCCGGTGGGTGGGGCGGGCGGTGCGGCGACGGCGCGCGGTGCCGTGGGTGGGCGGCTGCGGGGCACGGCGCCCCGACGAACCGAACGGACCAGCCGCCGGGCCGGGTCGGCCGACGCGGCAGGCAGCGTGGCGGGGTCGGGGCCGGCCGGCGGCTCGTCGGTGACCAGGTCGACGGGGATCAGCACCACAGCCGTCACCCCACCCTGCTCGGAGGGGCGCAACCGCACCCGTACGCCGTGCCGGGCCGCCAGCCGGGCCACGACGAACAGGCCGAGTCGGGCGCTCTGCGCCGGGTCGAACTCGGGCGAGCTGGCCAGCCGGGTGTTGGCGCTCTCCAGGGCCGCTGCGGACATGCCCAACCCCTGGTCGGTGATCTCCAGGGCGTACCCGTTGGACACCTGTTCCCCGGTGACGGTGACGCGGGTGTCCGGCGGGGAGAAGGCGGTGGCGTTCTCGACCAGCTCGGCGAGCAGGTGGATGACGTCGCCGACCGCCCGGCCCAGCACTCCGGCGGGCTGCGCGGCGGTGATGTCCACCCGGTCGTACGCCTCGACCTCGGAGATCGCGCCGCGGACCAGGTCGACCACCGCGACCGGGTTTCGCCAACCGCGGCCGGGCGCGGAGCCGGCAAGGATGACCAGGTCCTCGGCGTGCCGACGGAGCCGGGTCGCCAGGTGGTCGACCTGGAACAGCTCGGCCAGCTCGTCCGGGTCCTCGACGCGGCGCTCCATCCGGTCCAGCAGGTGTAGCTGACGGTGCACCAGGCTCTGGCTCCGGCGGGCGATGTTGAGGAAGACCTCGTTGAGCCCCCGACGCAGGGTGACCTCGTCCACGGCGGCCTGTACGGCGGTGCGCTGCACCTCGGTGAAGGCGCGGCCGACCTCGCCGATCTCGTCGTGGCCGTACTCCAGTGGCGGTGCCTCCCGGGCGACGTCGACCTGCTCGCCCCGACGCAACCGGGTCACCACGTCCGGGAGACGGTGCTCGGCCAACTCGAGCGCGGCGGTGCGGACGCCACTGAGGCGCTGGACCAGCGTGCGGCCGAGCCGCAGCGCCACCAGCACCGAGACGACCACGGCGACGAGCCCGAGCACACCGGCGGCGGCGAGCCGCACCAGGATGCGTACCGCCATCGGCACGGAACGGTCGGTGAGACCGTCGGCCTCGGCCAACTCGAAGTCGCGCAACTGCTGCTGCACCGCGTCGTGGCTGGTCTGCCAGGCCGCCGCGTCGACGGGCGGTCGGCCGGACCGGTTGGCCACGAGCAGCGCGTCCTGCATCGTGCGCAGTCGGGTGAACGCCTCGCCCTCGGTCAACCGTTGGTACGCGACCCGGCCGGCCTCGGGCAGGTCGGCGACGGCGCTCTCGGTGAGCCACCGTTGGTTGCCGATGGCCTGCACGAGCTGGGTGTGCTCCCCCTCGGCGAACCGTCCGGCGCTCAGCGCGCCGGCCAGCAGCGCGTCGCTCTGGCCGAGCAACTCCCGGGAGCGGCCCAACGCGGTGAGCGCCAGTGCCTGCCGGTTGAGGTCCGGGTCGTTGAGGGTCGCCATTGCCGAGAACGCCTGGAAGGCCGCGGAGACCATGCCGCTGTACAGGCCGATCGCGCCGCTGCGGTCCACCTTGCGGTCGTCGATGAATTTCCGGCCGGCCGGCAGCGCCGCCAGGGCGGTGACCAACTGGTCGACCCGCGCCTCCAGCGCGTCGTCTGCGGCGTCGCGCAGGGCTTCCCCGTCGACGCGGCGGCGCAGCTCGGCGACGGCCCGATCGGTGCGCTCCCGCTGCTCGGTCAGGACGGGCAGCGCGGCGGTGCCCGCGAGCTGCACCACCGAGAGTCGCCGCTCCCGTTGCAGCTCGGTGACCACGACCTCGCCGGGGCGGCCCAGGTCGTACAGGAGGGTGCGGGCGGAGAGCAGGTCCAGGGCGGGACCGAAGGTAAGCGTGGTCGCGAAGATCCACAGCGCAAGGAGCGCGGTCACCGGCGCGACGACCAACGCGGTCAGCTTCGAGCGGATCGGCCAGTCGCGGGTTCTCATCAGACCTCGCCCGTACAGGGGTGGCAGGAGGGGTGCCGGCACCGCCGGGCAACGCGTCGGCCGGTCGCGCGCCCGGCGTACGCCGGGCACCGGCGCGGGCGCCTTGGGCAGGATACGTAATCGGGGGCCGTTGCACTACTGCCCGTCGCGCCGACATCGACGCTCCGAGATGTGCCTCACAGGGCGACGGCGGCTGCGCTCCCGGTCGACGCGGGCCGGCGCGTTTTCTGGACTCGGTCAGGTCTGAGTCGGTTGGCGGGGCTGCGGTCCTGGGCAGCGCTTCTCCCGGCCCGGACGCCAGCCGGCCAGAAAGTACCCCGGATCGGGATTGGCGATCAGTACGCGGAGGGAATACCAGGTGACGAAGGAGGAGCCCATGTCGCCCACGCAGGTAATCGTCATCGTGCTCGTCGTGCTGGTGATCGTCGCGGTGCTGGCCGTGGCCGTCCGGTCGCTCGGCCGCCGTCGCGCGCTGCGCGACCGGTTCGGGCCGGAGTACGACCGGGTGGTGGAGGAGCAGGACAGCCGGTCCGCCGCGGAGCGCGAACTGCGCGACCGGGAACGCCGGCACGCCGAGCTCACGCTCACCCCGCTCAGCCCGGAGTCCCGGGCCCGCTACAGCGCCGCCTGGGAGGAACTCCAGGTGCGCTTCATCGACTCACCCGGCGAAACGGTTGGCGACGCCGACGCTCTGGTCACCCGGCTCATCGAGGAGCAGGGCTACCCGACCGGGGACTTCTCCGACCAGATCGCCCATCTCTCCGTCGAGCACGCTCGCACGCTCACCAACTACCGCGACGCGCACGACATCCACCTGCGCAACTCCCGGGGCGAGGCCAGCACCGAGGAGCTGCGACAGGCGGTCGTGCACTACCGGGCGCTCTTCGCCGATCTGCTCGGCGAGGAGCCGGTCGGCCACCGTACGCCGGAACAGCGCCACCACCCGGACCACGACTCCACGAGCCGCTGAGGAGGCCACCGATGCGCCAGGAAGAGCAGCAGGTGAGCAACGACCACCCGGAGGCCGTCCGGTCCGCGCCCGTCCCGGTACCGCCCACCGGCGACCGGGCCGGCCGCTCGGACGTCCCTGAGGATGCCCTGGACGACCGGGGCACCTTCGACGACCAGACCGCCGCCGACGAGCGGGCCGCCGACGAGCGGGCCGCCGACGACGAGCGGGCCGACGACTCCGACCCGCGCCACCGGCGCGACGACCGGTCCGCCGACGAGGGCGATTTCCACGAGCCAGGCCCGCTGCCGACGGCGTTCGGCGCCACCACGGTGGCCGACGCGGTGGCGGCCTCGGCACTGGCCAGCCCCAACCCGCAGGATCAGCCGGACGCCAGGGCCGAGCGGACCGCCCAGCCGGGCGACGGCGCCGAGGACGGCGAGCGTGAGGGCCTGCGGGCCGACCCCACGGCCGAGTTGCACCGCCGGGACGCCGCCCCGGGGACCGACCCGGACGCGGTGGCCGCCGGCGCGGCCGGTTACGGCAGCGCGACGCCGGAGATGGTCGATCCGGACGCGGACGGCGAGCCGGTCGACAGTGAGGGCGACGGCACGTTGGGGGCAGCCGGGACGTCGCGGCCCGCCGGGGCGACCGTCGCGGCCGAGCCGGCCACACTGCTGGACACCGACACCGCGCAGGGCTTCCGGGACCGTTGGCGGGACGTGCAGTTGCGTTTCGTCGACGATCCGCACGCGGCGGCCGGCGAGGCGCAGTCGCTGGTGGAGGAGGCCATCCAGGCTCTCTCCTCGGCACTGGCCGCTCAGAAGAACACGCTGGGCGGGTGGCAGGACGCCGGCTCGGCCGACACCGAGCAACTGCGGATGGCGGTGCGCAACTACCGGGACTTCCTGGACCGCGTCCTGGGTCGCTGAGCAACGCACCAAGGGGCGCTCGGCCGATCGGCCGAGCGCCCTTGCGGTGCGCGGTAGATGACCCCGAATCGCCCGAACCCAACTCAACATGCGTCCAGGCGTGAAAACGTCCGCACGGGGTAATAGGGCGCGCGCGCACCGATCAGCGCAGACGTCGGGACGAGGGGTGACGGGATGGACGGCGACGGTCTTCGGCTCAACATGAACGGCCTGGACTACCTGATCCTGGCGCTGTACTTCGTCACAGTCCTCGGGGTCGGCATCGCCGCGCGCCGGGCGATCCGGACAAGCGTCGACTTCTTCCTCTCCGGCCGGTCCCTGCCGGCCTGGGTGACCGGGCTCGCCTTCGTCTCGGCGAACCTGGGCGCGTTGGAGATCATCGGTATGGCCGCGAACGGCGCCCAGTACGGCGTCATGACGGTCCACTACTACTGGATCGGCGCGGTGCCGGCGATGGTCTTCCTCGGCATCGTGATGATGCCCTTCTACTACGGCTCCAAGGTCCGCAGCGTGCCGGAGTACCTGCGGCTGCGGTTCAACCGCCCCACCCACCTGCTCAACGCGCTCAGCTTCGCCGTCGCGCAGGTGCTCATCGCCGGCGTGAACCTCTACGCGCTGGCCCTGGTGATGCAGGCGCTGCTCGGCTGGCCGCTCTGGACCGCGATCGTGGTCGGCGCGGCGATCGTGCTGGCGTACATCACCATCGGTGGTCTGTCCGGCGCGATCTACAACGAGGTGCTCCAGTTCTTCGTCATCCTGGCCGGCCTCATCCCGGTCACCGTGATCGGCCTGGTCAAGGTCGGCGGGGTGAACGGTCTGATGGACGCGGTACGCGACTCCAAGCTCGGCGAGGCGGGCCTGCACGCCTGGCAGGACACCGGCAGCACCGCCAACCCGCTCGGCGCGCAGTGGATCGGCATCGTCTTCGGCCTCGGTTTCGTGTTGTCCTTCGGCTACTGGACGACGAACTTCGCCGAGGTGCAGCGGGCGTTGTCGGCGAAGAACATGAGCGCCGCGCGGCGTACGCCGATCATCGCCGCGTACCCGAAGCTGTTCATCCCCCTGGTCACGGTGATTCCCGGCCTGGTGGCCCTGGTGACGGTGAAGGGCCTGGGGGCGGAGAGCGGCGACCTGCAGTACAACAACGCGATCCCGCTGTTGATGCGCGACCTGCTCCCCAACGGCGTACTCGGCGTCGCGGTCACCGGCCTGCTGGCGTCGTTCATGGCCGGCATGGCGGCAAACGTGAGCGGTTTCAACACCGTCTTCACCTACGACATCTGGCAGGCGTACATCCGTCGCGACCGGCCGGACGACTACTACGTGCGGGTCGGTCGGTGGGCGACGGTCGCCGCCGTGGTGGTCGGCATCGGTACGGCGTTCATCGCGGCCGGGTTCAGCAACATCATGAACTACATCCAGGCGCTCTTCTCCGTCTTCAACGCGCCGCTCTTCGCCACCTTCATCATCGGCATGTTCTGGAAGCGGATGACCGCGCTTGCCGGCTTCTGGTCGCTGCTGCTGGGCACCCTGGTGTCGCTCAGCCTCTACCTGCTCTACAAGGGTGGCGTCATCGACTTCAACTCCGACCTGGAGGAGAGCTTCTGGGGCGCCGGTCTCGCGTTCGTCACGGCGGTGGTGGTCGCCGCGATCATCACCCCGCTCACCGCGCCCAAGCGCGACGCGGAGCTGCGCGGGCTTGTCTACGGCATGGGTGGCGTCGACCTGAAGGGGGACGTGCTCGCCGGCGACGCCGTCTGGTACCGCTCCCCGGTGCTGCTCGGCGTGATCGCGGTGGCGCTGGCCGCCCTCTTCTACATCCCGGTCTTCTAGGAAAGGAGTCGGCAGATGAGCAACGACGGCCAGCCGGCACAGGACCCGCTGATCGACGAGGCGCAGGAGGAGCAGCGCCGCTCCGCCGCCGCCCGCTTGTTCGACCTCCGTCGGGTGATCGGTGGTCTCTTCGTGGCGTACGGGGTCATCGTGACGTTGATCGGCGTCTTCGACAGCGCCGCCGAGATCGACAAGGCCCAGGGTGTCCGGATCAACCTGTGGGCGGGCTTGGTGATGCTCGTCTTCGGCCTGCTCATGCTGCTCTGGCAGTGGCGGCGCCCGGCGGAGCCGCCGGCCCCCAACGAGAAGCAGCCCGGCACCTGACGGCTGGCCCTTCGGCATGAGCCCGGCACGAGGGGGTACGCCGGGGAAAGCAGGCAACGTGTCGGACACAGGAGGCACCACCATGACCGATCGCGATCGTCAACCGCCGTTGGAGGACAGCCCGGAGGTGGCCTCGGCGGTGGACGACGACGCCACCGTCCCGCAGTTTCGGACCGGCGGCGGTCCCGACCGGGACACCCCCGGGTTCGCCGAGCCTCGCAGCCGGCCGGACGACCTCGCGCCCGACACCGACGAGCTGATCGGCGACCCGTACGCCGCCGGCACCGGCGCGACCGGGACGGGCACCGGGGCCGGTGGACCCGAAGACCTTCAACGCCGGCCCGGCCGCCATCGAGGCCATCTTCTCCGGCGCGCTGGACGCCACCTACATCGGTCCGAACCCGACGGTC
>NZ_JBEZZW010000053.1:0-41219 GCF_040639415.1 Micromonospora sp. NPDC023888
GCGGTGATCCTCCCGTCGCTGCTCAACCCGTTCGGCGTCTACCTGATGCACGTGTACGCGCGCGACGCCGTACCCGACGGTGCCGGGCAGCACGAGCCCGGCACCGCGCCTCTGTGCGCCGTCCACAAGGGACGGATCGGAGTACGCGGGCGCACCAGGCCGGCGGCGTCAGCGCTGCCCGACGGAGACGTCCTTGGTGAGGCTCGTGGTGCCGTCCGGGCCGGCGAGAGGCTCCGACTGGTATCCCTCGCCGTGGTAGAGGTCGATGTTCCGCAGGCTCTTCGCCCCGGTGAACAGCAGCACACGACGGCACTCCGGTGCCGCACCGGTCTCGGCGGTGCGTAGCAGCCACCGGCCGAGCCCGTGCCCCCGCAGGTCGGGCACGACGGCGAGCCGACCGATGTGCCAGTCGGTGCCGACGCGACGCGCCCGCACCATGCCCAGCAGTCGGCCGTCCAACCAGATGCCCGTGACGTGCCAGGTCTCCAGCCAGTCGCGCACCTCCTCCAACGACTCGTGCAGGGCCGGTATGGCCAGGGTGTCGTTGACGACGGCCTCCTCCACCCAGCAGCACCGCTGCAGCACGGTGACCTCGGCCGCGTCGTCGGGGGTCAGCCGCCGCACGTACGACCCTGGCAACGGTCCAGACAGCGCCCCGGCTCGGCCGCGTTCGCGCAGTGGCCCTAGGGCGTGGGCGACCCGGACCACCTCATCGAGCAACCCGACACCCGCCGCGTCACGGGTCGCGTCGGGACGCAGTTGTCCGCCCTCCACCGCCTCGCCGATGCGAATCGCGACAGTGGCGCCCACCGGGACCAGGCGGAGGGTCGTCACCACCTGCTTCGCATGTTGAACGGACCGGGTGCCCGCCGACGTGTTGCCGTAGCTGACGAAGCCGATCGGCTTCCACGCCCATTCGCGGCTGAGGTAGTCCAGCGCGTTCTTCAGCGTCGCCGGCATCCCGTAGTTGTATTCCGGCGTGACCGCGATGAACCCGTCCGCCGCGTCGACGATCGCGCTCCACCGACGTGTGTGTTCCTGCTGGTAAACGCCCGACGACGGATGCTCCTCCTCGTCGAGGAACGGCAGGTTCAGCTCGCCGAGGGCCACCGGCACGAGCTCGACGCCGAGCGCCGCAGCACGAGAGGCGACCGTTTCGGTCAGCCACTGGGCCACCACCGGGCCGAGGGCGCCGGGGCGGGTGCTGCACGTCAGGACGAGGACACGCGTTGGTTTCGTTGACATGGAAACGAGCGTAGGTGGTAACTTGTTTACATGTCAACTACACCGCCGGTCGGGGCCGTACCCTGGTTGAACCCTGATGAGGAACGCGCCTGGCGGGCGTTTCTGCGCGTCGTGGTCGCGGTCCAGACCGGCACGGCGCGCGACCTGGCCGCGGTCGGGCTCTCCGAACCCGACTACGAGGTGCTGAGCACCCTGTCGGAGCGGACCGCCCACACCAGCAGCCTGGGCGAACAGGCCGACAAGATGGGCTGGTCACGCAGCCGGCTGTCCCGGCACGCCACCCGGATGGAGTCCCGCGGTCTGCTGCGGCGCACACCCGACCCGGCCGACGGCAGAGGGTGCTTCCTCGTGCTCACCGCGCAAGGCCTGGAGGCACTCGAGGACGCGGCACCGGCCCACGTCCGCTCGGTACGACGCCATTTCATCGACCGCCTCGCCCCAGACCACCTCATCGCCATCGAACAGATCGCGCGGAGACTAGAAGAGTCCCAAGTCGGCGACGATCGACCTCCCGAGTGACCTCTGGCGGGGTGGGCTGCGTCGCGGCGAGAGATTATTCCGGGGGCGTGTCGATCTGCGGGCCGCTCGTTCGACATGGAGGTGCGAGGGCCGAGAGGCGGCCCCGCCGGACGAGGAGAACGCGATGTCGAAGTACATGCTCATCATGCGGGGCACCGACGAGACGAACGCGGCCATGATGGCCAACATCGACGAGGCGATGGCCGCGACCGGCCGGTTCATCGAGGAGATGATGGAGGCCGGTGTTCTCGTCGCGGCCGAAGGGCTGGACGATCCGGGCCGGGGCGTCGTGGTCGATTTCAGCGGCGAGGCCCCGGTGGTCACGGACGGGCCGTACGGCGAGACCAAGGAACTGTTCGGCGGCTACTTCCTGCTCGATGTCGCCACCCAACAGGAGGCGGTCGAGTGGGCCAAGCGGTTCCCGGCGATCGAGTGGGCCAAGCGGTTCCCGGCGGCCCGCGGGTCCAAGATCGAGGTCCGGCGGGTGGCCGAGGCCGACGAGGTCCCGCAAAGCAGCGAGAGCAACGGCCAGATCTGATGGGTACGGCCGACGTCGAGGCCGTCTGGCGGGTCGAGTCGGCGCGGATCGTGGCCGCGCTGACCCGGTTCACCGGTGATTTCGGTCTGGCCGAGGACGCGGCACAGGAGGCGGTGGCTGAGGCGCTGGCGTCGTGGCCGCGTGCCTCTCCGGCCAACCCGGCCGGCTGGCTGATGGCCACGGCCCGGCGGCGGGCGATCGACACGATCCGCCGCCGGGTCGCCCTGCAGGACCGATACGCCCTGCTGGCGGCCGACCCGGCGGTCGACGAGGAGGTCGATCTCGACAGGATCGACGACGACGTGCTGGCGCTGATGTTCGTCAGCAGCCACCCGGTGCTGTCCCCGACGGCCCGGGTGGCGCTGACCCTGCGCGTGGTCGGCGGCCTGACCAGCGAGGAGATCGCCCGCGCGTTCCTGGTACCTGTCCCGACCGTGCAGGCCCGCGTCACCCGGGCCAAGAAGACGATCGCGGCGGCCCGGCTGCCGTTCGAGCTGCCGCCGGCGGGCGAGCGCCGGGAACGGCTGGGCGGCGTGCTCAGCGTCCTCTACGTGATCTTCACTGAGGGGTCGACGGCCACGTCAGGCGACCGGCTGCTGCGCCCCGACGTCGCGTACGAGGCGGTCCGGCTGACCCGCACGCTGGCGGCGCTACAACCGGACGAGCCGGAGGTGCACGGCCTCCTCGCGTTGTGCGAGCTGACGGCCGCGCGCTTCCCGGCCCGCACGGGCCCGGACGGTTCACCGGTTCTGCTCGCGGATCAGGATCGCCGGTTGTGGGACCTCTCGGCGATCCGCCGCGGGCTGGCCGCGCTGGCCAGGGCATCGACTCGCGGCCTCGGCCCGTACGGCCTGCAGGCCGCGATCGCCGCCACCCACGCGTCGGCGCCCTCGGTCGAGCAGACCGACTGGGACCGGATCGTGGTGCTCTACGAGGCGCTCGGCCGGGCTGCGCCCTCTCCGGTGGTCGAGCTCAACCGGGCCGTCGCCGTGGCCATGGCGTCGGGTCCGGCGCGGGCCCTGCCCATCGTGGACGAGCTGATCGCCGCGAACCGGCTTGCCGGCTCGCATCTGGTCCCGACCGTACGCGGTGAGCTGCTGAACCGCCTCGGCCGGCGAGCGGAAGCGCGCACCGAGTGGGAGCTGGCGGCCCGGCTGTGCGCCAACCAGCGCGAACGCTCGGTCCTCCTCGGTAAGGCAGCGGCGCTGAGCTGACGCCTGCGGCACGGCGGGGCTGATGGGGGCGGCGACGGCCCAGCTGTTCGCCCCGCTGACGGTCACCTGACTGTTGAACCGGTCGCCCCACCGGGTGCCGTCCTGCAGGGTCGCGGTGCACCCACCGCCGGGCGGCGGCGTGGTGGGCGGAGCGGTGGTGGGCGGGACGCTGGTCGGCGGGGCCGTCGTCGGGGGCGGGGTGCCGTTGTTCCGCGCGGCGAGGACGGCGTCGTACGCGGGCTTCTTGGAGCCGTTGCTGTTGAACAGCAACGTAGTCTGCGAGGCCCGCCACGAGTCACTGTCGCGGATGCCCCACACCGTGATCCCGTTGCACCGGGCCGCCGCCAGACAGTCCTCCACCACACTGCGGTACGTGTTCGCCGGCGCACCCTGGATGTCCAACTCGGTGAGATCCCGAGTCGGTGGTGAACCCCGCTTACGTCCCTCGTGATCTTGCCCGGGATCATTCCCTCGAACGAAAAGGGGTTCGCTCTCCACCCGAACGTGTCGGACATGAGGGCCTGTTGCCTGATAGGCCCGAGCTGCCCAACCCGGGAGGCTGCAATCGACGTACTTGCGGGTTATGTAGGCGCTCTTACGTGATCATTGGGGCTCGAATTTGGAGCGGCGTAACGCGTCGCTCATCGTCAATGCCGTTGCAGGTCGTGCGGCTGACGCTCCTCATGGCAAGGAGTTTCCATGGACGAGTTCGACCTTATGTCGCGCGCGGAGAAGATCGCCTGGTGCGAGAGCCGGCTGCGCCACTACAACGAGATCGAGGCGGATATTCTCAGCAGCCCGAATGACCCTTCCCGCCAGCAGCGAACGCGGCAACTCGCCAACGCCCGGCGCCAGATGGAGGACGCCCTTCGGATGTTGCGTAAGCCGTCTCTCTGGCAGCGCGTCAACATGTACGTCAATCGGGAGGCTGCCAAGGATGAGGCCCGAGAGGCCGCGCGGGAGCACCGCCCGCGATCGTGCCTCGCCTGCGGCGGATCCGGCCAGGTCCAGGGTGCCGGCAACTGGTTCGAGCCCTGTCGCTCCCGCCATCACTACAGCGCCTGACCCCGATCTTCGAGATCCGGCCGCACACGCCACCTCTCGCGATCACATCACCCCCGTGCGGCTCCGTAGAGACGGCTCACGGTCTCGGCCACACAGACCGGCTTGCCGCCGCTGTCGCTCTCCACGGTGACCGTCGCGACCAACTGCACGCCGCCGGTCACCGGGGACACCTCGGCGATGGTGGCAGCGGCCCGGACGGCGGCGCCGACCCGCACCGGGGCGGGGAAGCGCACCCGGTTCAGCCCGTAGTTGACACCCATCGCCACCCCCTCCACCCGGTAGAGCCGGCCGGCAAGCGCTGGCAGCAGCGACAGCGTCAGGTACCCGTGGGCGATGGTCCCGCCGAACGGCCCCGCCGCGGCCCGGACCGGGTCGAGGTGGATCCACTGGTGGTCGTCGGTGGCGTCGGCGAAGAGGTCCACCCGACTCTGCTCGATCCGCTCCCACGGGCCGGGCCCGAGGGTCTCGCCGACCGCGGTGGCCAGTTCCTCGAACGAGCTGAAGACTCTCATGTCAGGTCTCCCGGAAACTAGAAGGCGTTGACGCCGGTGAGCGCGCGTCCGATGAGGAGTTGCTGGATCTGGCTGGTGCCCTCGTAGAGGGTGGCGACCCGGGCGTCGCGCAGGTACTTGCCGACCGGGTATTCGTCGATGTACCCGTACCCGCCGAAGACCTGGACCGCGTTGTTCGCCGCGCGGACGGCGGCCTCGCTGGCGAAGAGCTTGGCCATCGACGCCTCGGTGGCGAACGGCTGGTCCCGGTCGATCAGGTCGGCCACCTGCCAGACCAGCAGGCGGGCGGCGGCGGTGTCCACGGCGATGGCGGTGAGCAGTTGTTGGACGAGTTGGTGCCCCGCGATGGGTTTGCCGAACTGGGTGCGCTGCCCGGCGTAGCCGACCGCCGCGTCGAGGCAGCCCTGGGCGATGCCGACGCACCCGGCCGCCACCGACATCCGGCCCTTCGCGAGGGTGGACAGGGCCAGCCGGAACCCGCCGCCCTCGGTGCCGAGGCGGGCCGCGTCGGGCACCCGCACCTCGTCGAGGCGCAGCTCGCCGGTGGCCTGGCCGCGTAGGCCCAACTTGCCGTGGATCTCCCGGCGGACCAGCCCGGGGCTGTCGGTGGGCACCAGAAACGCGGTGATGCCGCGGTGCCCGGGGCCGCCGGTGCGGGCGAAGACCAGCGCGACGTCGGCGGTGGTGCCGTTGGTGATGAACGTCTTGGTGCCGGTGAGCAGCCAGTCGCTGCCGTCGCGGAGTGCGCGGGTCCGCAGCGCGGCCGCGTCCGAGCCGCTGTCCGGCTCGGTGAGCGCGAAACAGCCGAGCGCGGTGCCGGCGCAGAGCCGGGGCAGCCACTCGGCCCGCTGTTCGTCCGCGCCGTGGGCGGCGATCGACTTCGCGACCAGCCCGAGGGAGACCGAGACGATGCCGCGCACCGCCGAGTCGCCCCGGCCAAGCTCCTCCAGGACCAGGCAGTACGCGAGGTGGTCGCCGCCGGAACCGCCGTCGGCCTCGGCGATGGTCAGCCCGAGGAAGCCCAGGTCGCCCAGCATGCCGACGATGGCCGGGTCGACCGACTCACGCCGGTCCCAGTCGGCGGCGTGTGGCAGCAGCTCGCGGTCGGCGAACTCGGCGGCCAACTGGCGGACCGCTGCCTGCTCGGCGGAGAGGGTGAGGTCCATGGCCTTCAAACTAGCGGTGATAGTTTATGCCGTCCAGAGCGGACCCCGAGTCACCGGTCGGAGGCCAGGCCGGCGTGCCGCTCGCCCGCGAACGCGCGGGCCAACTCGGTCCGCGAGCGGACGCCGAGGCGGTGGAACACGTTGCGCAGGTGATGGTCGACGGTGCGGATCGAGAGGAACATCCGGGCCGCGATCTCCCGGTTGGTGGCACCCTCCGCGACCAGCTCCGC
Source organism: Micromonospora sp. NPDC023888 (assembly GCF_040639415.1). Classification (NCBI taxonomy): domain Bacteria; kingdom Bacillati; phylum Actinomycetota; class Actinomycetes; order Micromonosporales; family Micromonosporaceae; genus Micromonospora; species Micromonospora sp. NPDC023888. The sequence goes on from NZ_JBEZZW010000053.1 coordinate 6,490, forward strand.
GATCCGCAGTTGCTGGCCGGTCAGCAGCCGCGCCGCCGGCAGGTCCGGCGGACCGACCGACTCCCCGGCGGCCCGCAGCTCCGTGGTGGCCTGCTCGGCCCAGCACGCCACGCCCAGCAGGCTGAACATCTCCCGGGCCCGGTGCAGGTGCGTACGCGCGTCGCGCGGGCGTCGGCTGCGCCGCAGTTCCTGGCCGAAGAGCAGCTCGGTACGGGCCAGCTCGAACGTGCCGGCCTCCGTCGGGTGCAGCCGCAGCGCCGCCTGGAAACTGCGTTCCGCCTCGGCACTGCCCCGGGGGGCGAGCAGCGCGTGGCACCGGGCGGACAGGGCCCGGCGCAGCGGGCTCGCAGTGCTGCTGGCCCACCTGTCGAAGACGGTGAGCGCGGCGGTGGCCGCCGGTCGGTGTGCCAGGTGCGCCGCCGCCTCCACCAGATACGGCGTCGCCATCACCTGCACCAGGACCTGACCTCGGCCGGTGCCGAGCCGAGCCAGCGACGCCAGCCGGTCCGCGGCCTCGGCGTGCCGACCGTCGATGAGGTCGAGCACCGCAAGCGCCCAGCCGGCGAGCGCGTGCGGACGGCTGCCCGGCGTCGGCGACTCGCCGATCTCACGGATCTGCCGCAGGCTGGTGTCGCGGTCGGCCCGGATCGCGGCGAGCACGGCGAGCATGCCCAGGTGGACCTTGGCGCAGTTGACCTGCCCCGTGGCGCGGGAGACCCGCAACCCGTCACGGGAGGTCTCTGCCGCCGCCTCGTGCCGGCCCTGCCAGTACTCGGCGATCGCCCGCAACTCCAGTGCCCGGGACAGCATCGACAACTCGCCCCGATCGCGGGCCAGCGCGACGGCACGCTCGGCGAGCCGGTGCGCCGCGCCGTCCACGGCGACCACCAGGCCGGCCGCCGCCGCGCAGGTGAGCGCGGTCGGGGTCACCGCCGAACCGGTCAACCGGGCGCCCAGCACGACGGCGCGGCGCAGCGTGGGGCCGGCCCGCTCGTGGTCGCCCCGCAGGGTCGCCGCCACCCCGGCGACCAGGCTGCCCATCAGCTCCATCGCCGGCGGATCGGTCGGCCGCCGCAGGGCCAGCGCCCGCCGGCCGACCTCGGCGTACCGGTACTGGTCGCCGGCGAAGCAGACCGCCTCGCCGGCTCGTACCAGCCCGGACAACGCCAGGGCCCGGTCGGTGTCGGCCACCGTTGCGGCCGCGGTCAGCAGTCGCGCCGACGCGTCCGACGCCGCACCGCACCGCAGCTCCAACTCACCGCGCAGCAGGTCGGCGCGACCCCGCACGGCAGGGTCCGTGGACACCGCGCGCAGGCGGTCGAGCAGCAGCCGGGCCACCTCGGGCTGCCCGCCGACCCAGGCGTAGTGGGCGGCGCTCAACAGCCGGGTGGCCGCCTGGGCGGGATGATCGCTGAGGTCGGCGGCCCAGCGCAGCGCCGCCGAGGCGACGGCCCAGCCGCCGGCTCCGCCCGAGGCCGCCTCCTCCAACTCCGCGGCCAGGGCCGGATCGGCACCCGCGGTGGCGGCGGCCAGGTGCATCGCCCGGCGCAGCCGCTGCCCCTCGTCGACGAGCACCGCGGCGAGCAGACGGTGCGCGGCCCGCCGTTCGGCGAGTGGCGCGCTCGCCACGATCATCGTGCGGACCAACGGCTGGGGGAAGGTGACGCCCTGCGCCCCGACGCGGACCAGACCGGCGACCTCCGCCGGGGCGAGCGCGTCGACCTCGGTCCCGGCGGCTCCGGCGGCCCGGATCAGCGTGCCCGGCGCGCCGTCCTCGTCGAGCGCGGCGAGCAGCAGCATCCGCCGGGTGTCCGGCGGCAACCGGTCCAACCGGGTCCGGTACGCGCGGCCCAGCGCACCGTCCTCGGGTGGCGCGGCGGGCAGCGCCTCCTCGCCCCGCCACTGTGCCGGGCTGAGCACCTCGGCGAGGTCCACCAGGGCCTGCGGATTGCCTCCGCCGATCGCGGCCAGGGCGGTCACCACCGACGCGGCGGGCGGCTCGGATAGCCGGTCGGTGAGGACGGCGACGCTGCTGGGTGTGTCGAGCGGCCGGAGGCGGTGCGCCGGTATCCCGTCGACAGTGATTCCGACGTCCGCGGTGAGCAGGACGACAACTGGTAGGTGCCGCAGCCGGCGGGCCACGAAGGCCAGCACCTGCCCGGTCAGCGGGTCGCCCCGGTCCACGTCGTCCATGGTGACGAGCAGCGGGCGTTCCCGTGCCGCCTCGGTGAGCATCCCGAGCACGGCCATCGACAGAGCCAGCTTGCGGTTGGCCGGGCACCCGTCCCCGCCCAGGGCCCTCCGGAGCAGGTCACGCTGCGGAGTCGGCAGGGTCGCGGCGTGGTGCGCCACCGGGTCGAGCAGTCGTTGCAGACCCGCGTACGGCAGCGCGGCCTCCTCGGCCAGGCCGCTCGCGGCGAGCACTGTGCAGCCCTCGGCGTAGCAATGGGCGTGGCGGAGCAGCGCGGTGCGGCCTGAGCCCGGTTCACCGTGCAGCAGCAGGGCACCGCCACCGTTGGTCACGCCGTCGAGCAGGCACCGGACGGCGCGGCATTCGTCGTCCCGACCACGCAGCACGGTTAGTTGCACTCTCGATGCAGTAACCATGCCTGCCAGTGTCACTCATCGGTAACCGAATGGAAAGAGGGGCGATATCGGGCCGAGCCGGAGTCAGTCGGCCGCGACCTCGGCAAGCAGCGCGCCCACCGTCCGGGTCATCACGGCGCGGGCCTGGTCCACGCCCAGCCCGAGGCCGTAGCGCAGCATCGACCAGGCCGGCCACATGCTCGCCGCCACCAGCGCGCTGAGCAGTTGCTCCCGACCAGGACCGGCCTGGGCCAGCTCGACGGCGAAGAGTTCCTCGACCTCGTCGCGCACCCGGTCGATGTGCTTGAGGCGGTTGCGGTGCAGCTGGTCGGAGACCGGCTCGCGCATCTGGGCGGCCCGCGCCGACGGTGCGATGAGCTGGAGCAACCGGGCCCGCTGTCGGCAGTACGCGTCGACCCGCTTCGCCAGCGGCAACCCGGGTGAGATGGGCCGGTAGGCGGCGTCCTGCTGGCGGAGCACCTCCGCGCCGCTGGCCTCGAAGAGCGTCTCCATGTCCTTGAAGTTGGTCCAGAGCGTCCGCAGCGAGATGCCGGCCCGCTCGGCGATGCGTTCCCCGGTCGGGCGCAGGTCCCCCTCGCCGATGAGCGCGAGGTGAGCCTCGACGATGGCCGCCCGGGTGCGCTCGGCCCGAGCGGTGCGCCCGTCGACCCGGCTCGCGACCTCGACCCCGTCCATCCGCCCCCGCCCTCTCACCGCCACGGCGTCTCCTGACGCACCGACAAGTCTAGACAGGCGCTGATCAGCAACCCCGGACGACCGACTGCCGGCGTGCTCATCCGGCCCGACCGGTAAGCGAGACGCCACCGTCACAGACGACTGTCTGCCCGGTGATCCAGGCGGCGTCGTCGGAGGCCAGAAAGGCGACCGCGCCCGCCACGTCCGGCGGCAGCCCGAGCCGGCCCAGCGGGTACCGGGCCGCTACCTCGTCCTCCCGCCCCTGGTAGAGCGCGGTGGCGAAGCGGGTCTTCACCACGCCGGGGGCGACCGCGTTGACCCGGACCGCCGGCCCCAGCTCCACGGCGAGACTGGCGGTCAGGTGGTTGAGCGCGGCCTTGCTCACCCCGTAGAAGGCGATGCCCGGCGACGGCGCGAGACCGGCGATCGACGACACGTTGACGACGCAGCCGCCCCGCTCGGTCATGCCCGCGGCGCAGACCTCCTGCACCCAGCCGAGCGTGGCGACCAGGTTGACGTCCAGGATCTTGCGGGCGGCAGCCGGGTCCAACCCGAGCAGCGGGCCGTGCACCGGGTTGATACCCGTGTTGTTGACCAGGAGGTCCACCGGCCCGAACGTCGCGCCGACCTGCCGCACGGTCGCGGCCCGGTGCTCGGGGTCGTCGGCGCGGCCCGGCACCGCCAGGGCGTACTCGGGCCCACCGAGGGCGGCGACGGCCTCGGCGAGCGCCTCGGGGTGTCGGGCGGTGACGCCCACCCGGGCACCCTCGGCGACGAGGCGGTGGGCGATGGCCAGGCCGATCCCCCGACTGGCCCCGGTGACGATGGCGACGCGGCCCGCGAGCCGGCCCGAATATGCATTCACAGTGCAGATAGTAGGAGGGCTGATCGGTGTCGGTCAACGTCCCGGACCACCGTCCGGCACGCCGGTCAGCCGGACCACGCGCAGCCGTCCGACCGGGCGTGGTCACGCGCAGACCACGCCCGGTCGGACGGCGGAGGTACCGGTCTTCAGGAGACGGTCGGCACCCCGTTGGCCGGCGGTGCGACCGGCGCGGCGGTGTACTCGTTCACCGGCCCGTCCGCCTCGTCTGTCTCGTACGCCGGCCCGAAGTAGCTCTGCACTCCCCCGGTCACCCGGCTCAGCCGCTGACCGCCGTACCCGGAGTGGTCCTTCGCGGAGAAGCGCAGCGGCACCAGCCCGGGGCCCTGGAAGCCGCCCTTCTGCACGGCCTCCAGCACCTTCTCCCTGGTGAGGTCCTTGCCGGCGGCGAGCAACGTCTGCACGAAGAGGTAGCCGACCGACATGCCGTAGACGGTGTTGCCGTCGAACGGCGCGTCCCCGTTGTGTTCCTTGTTGATCCTGGTGAAGAGCTGGATCCACGGGTTCGCTGTGTCGTTCTGCATCGGCAGGTAGTTGGTGCCCACCATGCCCTCCAGCAGCGGGGCGGCGGCGCCGAGCTGCTTGGCCAGGGTCGGGTGGTCGGCGCCGACGTTGGAGACCAGCCACTGTGCCTTGAAGCCGAGCCGCGCGGCGGTGCCGACCGACAGCGCGGTGAAGCCGGGCACGGTGGCGAGCACGACGACCTTGCACCCGGCCGCCTTGAACGCGCCGATCTGCGGCGCCACGTTGGTGTTGCTGGTGACGTAGGTCTGCTTGACCGCCACCGCACCGGCGCCGAGCACCTTCTCCACACCGGCCAGGCTGTCCCGGCCGAAGTCGTCGTCCTGGCCGAGGAAGCACACCTTCTGGCCGGCCAGGTTCGCCTTCGCGTAGTTCGCCAGGATCTTGCCCTCGACCGTGTAGTCCGGGTTGAACCCGAACGTGCCCGGATACTTGTCCGGCTGGTCCCAGCTACGGCTGCCGGAGGCCACGAAGAGGTCCGGCACCCGGTTGCTCTTCAGGAAGTCGAGCACGCCCGTGTGCGTCGGCGTGCCGAGACCGTTCAGGACGGCGAAGACCTTGTCCTGCAGGACGAGCTGGCGCACCACCTGCTGGGTGTTCGCCGGGTTGTAGCCGTCGTCCATGATCTTGTAGGTGATCTTCCGACCGTGCACGCCACCGTTGGCGTTGACGTAGTCGAAGTACGCCTTCGTCGCCGGGGCGATCTTCGAGTAGCCGGCCGAGGCCGGCCCGGTGAGCGGCATGTGGGTGCCGACGACGATCTCGGTGTCGGTCACACCCGGCACCGATGCCCCGCCGGGACCGGAGCCGTCGTCTCCGCTGCAACCAGCGGCGGCGGCCAACAGGGCGATGGTGCTGGCGATCGCGAGACCACGTTGTGCCAAACGGTGCATGGAGAAACACCGACCTTTCTCGGTCCGGTTCAGGGGAACGGTGTGGGTGGTGGAACGCCCGACCGGGGCCGGGCGCGGAGCGGCTCAGGAACGCCGGGCCCGCAGGCGCCGACCAAGACGGGACAGCAGTCCCTGTACGCCACCGGGTGCGGCGATCATGACGACGATCAGGGTGAGGCCAAAGATCGCCAGCGGCAGGTTTCCCTCCAGCCGCTGCGCCACCGCGGGCGAGAGCGTGAGCAACTCGGTCGCGGAGTGGGTGAGGTCGGGCAGGGCGACGAGCAGGACGGCCCCCCAGAGCGCGCCGGTGAGCCGACCGAGGCCGCCGATCACCACGGCCATCAGCAGGAACAGCGACAGGGTGAGCGAGAACGCCCCGGGCGAGACGCTCTGCGCGAGCACCGCCAGCAACGCTCCGCCGAGCCCGGCGGTGGCGGCACTGACCACGAACGCGAGGACCTGGGTACGGGCCACGTGGATGCCGGCCAGTCGGGCCGCCACCTCGTCGTCCCGCACCGCCCGGAAGGTACGCCCGTACCGGCTGCGGATGAGGTTGGCCAGCAGCAGCAGCGCGAGCAGGGTGGCCGCGCCGGTGAGCCAGAGCTGCCACCGCTCGTAGGGGAAGTACGGGCCGAGCGACATCGGGGGCGGCTCCACCGGCACCGACAGCCCCTGCTCGCCGTTGAAGACACCGTCGAAGGTGACGGCCAGCGCCGGCACGACGACAGCCACCGCGAGGGTCACCCCGGCCAGGTAGGGACCACGTAGCCGGGCCGCCGCCACCCCGACCACCGCGCCGACCGCGACAGTGCTGACGATCGCCGCGCCCAGCGAGAGCGGCAGCAGCCAGCCGCCGGTCATCCCCCGGTCGGCGAACGCGTTCTGGCACAGCGCCACCGTGTACGCCCCGGTGGCCATCAACGCGCCGTGCCCGAGCGAGAGTTGACCGTTGAGGCCGGTGAGGACGGTCAGCCCGGCGGTCGCGCACAGGTAGGCGGCCACGGTGGCGAGCTGGAAGTTGCGGAACGGCTCGACGGCGTAGCTGACCCCGACCAGCAGGAGCCCGACGACGAGCACTATCGCGAAGTGACGCAGCAGGGTCGAGCCGCGTCGCCGGTCGACGGGCCGGTCCGCGTCGACGAGCTGCTGTTTCGGCGGCACCGCCGCCCTCGTGGCGCTCACACCCGCCTCGCCGCGACCGGGGCGAACAGCCCACCGGGCCGGACCAGCAGCACCGCCAGCAGCAGGACCAGCACCGCGAGCGGAGTCAGGTCGCTGCCGGCGTAACCGCTGACGTAGGAGAGCAACAGACCCACCGCCAGGCCACCGACCACCGCCCCCGGCGGGCTGTCCAACCCACCGACCACCGCCGCGGTGAACGCCGAGACGAACACCAGGTCCATCGCGTGCGGGTGCAGGCCCAGCTCGGTTGGCAGGACCAGCATGGCGGCCAGCGCGCCCACCCCGGAGGCGAGTGCCCAACCGAGGGTCAACATGCCGCCGACGTTGACCCCGAGCAGCCGGGACACCTCGGGGGCGAAGGCCGCCGCGCGCATCCGCAACCCGACGGGGGTACGGGCGAACATCCAGGCCAGGCCGCTGACCACCACCGCGATCGTGGCGAAGACGAACAGGTCGTACGGCGACAGCACGGCCACCCCGCCGACGGTGAGCGCGGACCGGCTGAACGGCGCCTCGGCGGGGCGGAACTCGTTGCCGTACACCATGCCCAGCACGGCCTGGATCAACAGCACCAGCCCGAGCGCGACGATCACGGGGTTGAGCGGCGAGGCGTGGTCGACGTGCCGCATCACGACGCGGTCCACGAGCGCGCCGAGCAGCAGCCCGGCGACGATCGCGACCACGAAGCCCAGCCAGTAGGAGCCGGTCGCGGCGCTGACGGTGTAGGCGACGTACGCGGCGGCGACGGCCATCGCACCCTGGGCGAAGTTGACGACCCGCGCCGCCCGCCAGATGAGCACCAGGGCCAGCGCGAACGCGGCGTACACCGCGCCCCGGGACAGGCCGTCGATGGTGAGGAAGACGAAGCGGTCCAACAGTCCTCCCTCCGGGGGACGAGGTGGTGGTCAGAAACCGAGGTACGCGTGGCGCAGGTCGACGTCGTCACGCAGCTTCGCCGCCGGGGCGGCGATCACCACCCGACCGAGGGACATCACGACGCCCTGGTCGGCGACGGCGAGCGCGCTGCGCACGTTCTGCTCGACGAGCAGGACGGTCAGGCCGGTGCGGTCGCGCAACTGGCGGAGCAGGGCCATGGTCCGGGCGACCACCCGCGGCGCCAGGCCGAGCGACGGCTCGTCGAGCAGCAGCAGGCGAGGCCGGCCGACCAGGGCCCGGCCGAGCGCGAGCATCTGCCGCTCACCGCCGGAGAGCTGGTGGCCGAGGTGCCGGCGGCGTCGGGCCAGGGGCTCGAAGAGTTCGTAGACCTCGTCGAGGGCACGCCCCGCGTCCGCCCGGTCGCGCCGCCACAAGCCGCCCAGCCGCAGGTTCTCGTCCACAGTCAGCTCACTGATCACGCCCCGCCCCTCCGGCACGTGCGCCATGCCGCGTCGGACGAGCTGCTCCACTGGCGTACCGCGCAGCTCCTCCCCGGCGAGGAGCACCTGGCCGGCGGCCGGGCGGATCATGCCGGAGAGCGCGCGCAGCAGGGTGGTCTTGCCGGCGCCGTTGGCGCCGACGACCGCGGCGATGGTGCCGGCCGGGACGGTGAGGTCGATGGCCCGCAGCACGGGCGCGGCCCCGTAACCGGCCACCAGCCCGCGCACGACGAGCAGGTCGGTGGCGCTCACGGCGTCGCTGTCCGTTCGCGACTGCGGGGCTCCCAAACCCGGCTCACTCCTCGGGCTCACGAAACCTCCTCGACGGTGGCACCCAGGTAGGCGTCGGTGACCGCCGGGTCGTCGCGGATCTCGTCCGGAGTGCCGGCGGCGATGACCCGGCCGAAGTCGAGCACCACGAGTTCGTCGCAGACCGCCATCACCAGGTCCATGTGGTGCTCGACGAGCAGCACCGAGCAGGGGTCGTCGTCGCGCCGGGGCAGGTGCCGGACCAGCTCGGCCAGCTCGGCGATGTCGTCGGCGCCGAGCCCACCGGCGGGCTCGTCGAGCAGCAGCAGCCGGGGCCGGGCGGCGAGCGCGCGGGCCAGGGCGACCCGCTGGCGTACGGCGAAGGGCAGTGTGGTCGGTGCAGCCTCGGCGTGCCCGGCGATCCCCAGGTCGTCGAGGATGTCCAGGGCGTGCCGACGCAGCCGGCGCTCGTCGCGGTCGCTGGCCGGCAGCCCGAGCAGCGCCGGGACGAAGCCGGCTCGGGCGGTGTGCGAGGCGCCGGTCATCACGTTCTCCAGCACGGTCAGACCGGCGAAGAGGCCGGTCCCCTGGAGGGTCCGGGCGATGCCGAGCCGGGTCAGCCGGTGCGGCCGTGGCCGCAGCGGTCGGCCGTCGAGGGTGAGCGAGCCGGTGTCCGGCGCGACGAACCCGCAGATCACGTTGAACAGCGTGGTCTTGCCGGCGCCGTTGGGCCCGATGACGCCCACCACCCGGTTGGGTGGCACCCGCAGGGACACGTCGTCGAGGGCGGTGAGGCCGCCGAAACGGACGCCGATGTGGTGCAGTTCGAGGCCGCGCTCCATCACCCATCCCTCTGTTGTGGCGGGTGTTTATTTACACTCGCAGTGTACGTTTCTCGGGAATCGCGTCAATACCTTCAATGGCTCGTCGTGCACGCCGACGGGGCGGCCGCCACCGGCGACCGCCCCGTGACCGCCGTCAGGCGCTGGGGCAGGTGTTGCGATACTCCTCGATCTGCGAACCGCTCGGGCCGGGGCACAGGAACTGCTCGTAGCGGGTGTCGTCGTCGACGAACCGCTTCAACCAGGCCACCATCTGCCGGGCGGTGGGCGTGTTCGTCGTCTGCGGGAAGAAGTGACTCGCCCCGTTCAGCTCCAGGTACGCCTTCTCGGCGGAGGCCGGGATGCTGTTGTAGAACGGCACCGAGTGCGTCGAGACCGGAGCGACGGTGTCGCTCTCCCCGCCGATGATCAGCGTGGGCACCCGCAGCTCGGACCAGCTCTTGTCGGTGTTCCACGGCGCGAGCGGCACGGCGGCCTGCAACGACGGTCGCGACGAGGCCGCCTCCAGGGTGCCCCCGCCACCCATCGAGTGCCCGGCCACCGCGAGCCGGCTGCTGTCGATCCGGGTACGGACCGAGCTGCGCTGGGTGAGGTAGTCGAGCGCGGCGAGCAACTGTCGGCCCCGGCTGTCCGGCTGGTCCAGCCGGGTGTTCGTCTCGATGCCGATCACCACGAAGCCGTGCGAGGCGATGCGCGGGCCGAGCCAGCTGATGCTGGACCAGGCCGCGGTGTAGCCGGGCGAGATGGCGATGGCGCCGAAGGTGCCCTCGCTGGTGCTGGTCGGGTAGTAGATGACGCCGCCGCCGAAGCCGGTGACGCTCAGCGAGGACACGCTCTGCGAGGCCGTGGCGAACGGGCCACGGCTGGCCTCCAGGATCGCGGTGGTCGGGGCCGGGCCCCGCTCGTACGGACCCGCGGCCTGCGCGGCGCCGGTCGGGCCGGAGAGAACGCCGCCGGCGACCAGGACGGCGGCCACCGCCAGCCGGGCTACGACGGAACGGGGACGGGTGGTGGTTGGTGAGGACACGTCGGGCACTCCCTAGGGTCGAGGGATATCGACGTACGTCAGTTTTGGCCGGTCCGCCCGTCCGCGCATCGGCGAAATCACCAGTTCCGGCGCAGGTTGCCGGGATCAGTCGTGTTTCGACCCTCTGACCAGGGGTAGCAGGGCACTCGCCTGCCCGCACACGCGCCATGGAGAGGTTCATTCAGTGGATTCCAGCAAGCCCGCCGAGGCGGTCAAGAACGTCGTGAAGACCGCCTCCGGAAAGATCGCCGACGCCCTGACCCCGGAAGTCCCCGGCGCACCAGGTAGCGCGCCACCACCGCTCGAGGAGCCGACGACGCCGCACGACCCGCTGCCACCAAAGCCGGAGCAGGGGGCACCGCAGACGCGTACGCCGACCGGAGCCGAGACCGGCGCACCGACGACCACGAAGGGTCAGCAGGGCGCCTACCTGACGACCGCGAACGGGGCGCGGCTGCGCGACACGGACCACTCGCTCAAGGCCGGTCCGCGCGGCCCGGTGCTGCTGCAGGACCACCACCTGCGCGAGAAGATCACGCACTTCGATCACGAGCGCATTCCCGAGCGTGTGGTGCACGCCCGGGGCGCCGGCGCGCACGGTGTGTTCACCGCGTACGGCACCGCCGAGGCGGTCACCAGGGCCGGCTTCCTCAAGAAGGGGCGCGAGACCGACGTCTTCGTGCGGTTCTCCACGGTGCTCGGCTCGCGGGGTTCGGCCGACACGGTCCGCGACACCCGCGGCTTCGCGACCAAGTTCTACACCGACGAGGGCACCTTCGACCTGGTCGGCAACAACATTCCGGTCTTCTTCATCCAGGACGCGATCAAGTTCCCGGACATCATCCACGCCGGCAAGCCGCACCCGGACCGGGAGATTCCCCAGGCGCAGAGCGCGCACGACACCTTCTGGGACTTCGTGTCTCTGCACACCGAGGCGCAGCACCACACCATCTGGAACATGTCCGACCGGGGCATCCCGCGGTCGTACCGGACGATGGAGGGCTTCGGTGTGCACACCTTCCGCCTCGTCAACGAGGCCGGGGAGACGGTGCTTGCCAAGTTCCACTGGAAGCCCAAGCTGGGTGTGCACTCGCTGACCTGGGAGGAGGCACAGCTACTCGGTGGCATCGACCCGGACTTCCACAGGCGCGACCTCTACGACGCCATCGAGGCCGGCGCGTACCCCGAGTGGGAGCTGGGCATCCAGGTCTTTCCCGACACCCCCGAGGAGACGTTCGCCGGCATCGACCTGCTGGACCCCACGAAGATCGTGCCGGAGGAGCTGGCCGAGGTGCAGCCGATCGGCCGGCTGGTGCTCAACCGGACGCCTACCAACTTCTTCGCCGAGACCGAGCAGGTCGCCTTCCACCTGGGCCACCTCCCGCCGGGCATCGACGTGACGAACGACCCGCTGTTGCAGGGCCGACTCTTCTCCTACGTCGACACGCAGCTCACCCGGCTGGGCGGGCCCAACTTCGCGCAGATCCCGATCAACCGCCCACACGCGCCGGTGAACGACATGCTGCGCGACGGCTTCCACCAGCACGCCGTGCACGCCGGCGTCGCCCCGTACCGGCCGAACTCGCTCGACGGCGGCAACCCGTTCCCCGCCGGGGACGACGAGCACGCGTTCGTCGACGTGCCGGTCACTGTGGCGCAGGCGCCGAAGGTACGCGCCAACCCGGCCTCGTTCGACGACCACTACAGCCAGGTACGCCTGTTCTGGTCGAGCATGTCGCCGGTCGAGAAGGAGCACATCATCCGGGCGTACGCCTTCGAGCTGGGCAAGTGCTACCACCAGGCGATCAAGGAGCGCCAGCTCCAGTGCCTCGCCAACATCGACCCGGTGCTCTGCGAGCAGGTCGCCACCGGGCTGGGTCTGCCCGCCCCGCAGCCGACCGTACCGCTCGCCGACGTCACGCCCAGCCCGGCGCTGTCGCAGGTCGGCCGGGAGTGGCCGAGTGACGGTCGGATGGTCGGCATCGTCGTCGACCCCGACGGCGACCTGGACGGCGTCGACGAGGTCCGCCAAGCGGTGTTCTCCGCCGGCATGGTGCCGCTGCTGATCGCCCCGCACGGCGGCATGGTGGGCGACATGCCGGTGCAGCGCACCTTCGCCACCGGCCGGTCCGTCGAGTTCGACGCGGTCCTGCTGGCCGGAGCGCCGGCGCCCGCGCCGGATGCCGTCCCGGCCCGCGACGCCAAGGCGGGTACGCCGGCGCCGACCGCCGTCGATCCCCGCGTGCTGCTCCTCGTCGAGGAGTGCTGGCGGCACGCCAAGGCGGTCGGCGCCTGGGGAGCCGGCGTCACAGTGCTGGAGCAGGCCGGGGTGGCCGGCACGCCCGGCGTCGTCACTGCCGGTTCGGGCGCCGAGGCGCTGGCGGCCGTGCAGCAGTTGATGGCAGCGCACCGGGTGTGGGAGAGGTTCCCCGCAACTGTCGCCTGACCCGTCCGCCGAGGGGCTGCCCTTCCCGTCACCGGGAGGGCAGCCCCTCGGGCGTTCCGGGGCCTACGAGTTTCCGTTCCCCGGGTCGCGGGCCAACCGCCCCGGTCCGGCCCTCGTCGTCAACTCCGGGTCCAGCGCAGGTCGTTCGTACCGGCATCGCAGCCGCGCTGTTCGACAAGCGCGCCGTCCGCTGTGCTCTTGTCGACAGCGCCCAGGCACAGTCCGCTGTGCGCGTTCACGAGCTGGCGCTCCGCGTTGAGGGTGAACTGCTGCGCCGGGGTCGTGTTGCAGGTGGTGAGCTGGATTGCCGCGCCGACGTCGCTGGAGGCGCCGAGCACGTCCAGGCACCGGCCGCCGAGCTGCACGCTGCCGTCCGGTCGCGTCGTCCAGAGCTGGTTGGCGGCGCGGTCGTCGCGGCAGTCCCAGAGCCGGAGCCGGACCGGATCGGGTGACTGCGGCGTGGCGACGTCCAGGCACCTGTTGCTCGCCGCCCCGACGAGCCGGTAGCCCGACCGGGCCGGCGGTGGGCTCGGCGTCGGTGATCCGTCGGCCGGGGGCTTGCCGCCCGGTGTGGTGCCGACCGCCGTCGACGCCGGCCGGAACCCCGAGGTGACCTGCCGGAACTCGTCCACATCCCAGGCGGCCTCCGGCGTGAACCAGGTGAGGCTGTAGCCCTTCCGGTCGGCCGTCCGGAAGGTGCGCTGACGGGCGTGCATCGCCGTGCCGCCGTCGCCGGTGTAGAGCCACTCCCAGTCGGCCGCCGCGAGCTGGTAGTTGACCGCGAGCAGCGCGACCCGGCGGTAGTCGCGGTAGCGCCCGACGACGTCGGGCTGCTTCTCGTGGCTGGTCAGCTCGGCCACCGGGTCGGTGCGCGGCGCGTCGGTCTGGCCGACCACGAGCATCCGCGCACCGTCCGGTTCGTGGAACTCGACCTGCTGGCCCCGGCGGACGATCTGCCAGTCGCGCGGCGCGGGCACCGAGAAGCCGGTGCTGTCCCGGTAGACCGACCAGGCGATCGGCCGGAGTGCGGTGGCGCTCGGCGGGCCGCCGGGGGTCGGCGTCGTGCCCGACGCGGTGGCCTGCCCCAGCTCGACCCCGACGCCACTCGGGCCCGGCGCGCGCCTGGTGGCAAGCGGAATGCCGACCACCAGGCCGAGCGCCAGCACGACCGCGACACCCCCGAGCAGCCAGGTCCGCCGGCGGCGGCCCGTCGCGGGGCCGTCACCGTCCATCCCGGAGCCAGGCCCGGTCGGGGGTACGTCGGCGGTGCCGGACCTGGTCGCCACCGGAAGGGCTGTGGTGCCCGGTGGGCGGGTACCCGCCGTCGGCAGCGCGGTGCCGTCGAGGGCAGCGCGGAGCAGCCGCTGCGCGGTGTCGGCGTCCATCCGCTCGGCCGGGTCCTTACGCAGCAGGCCGGCCAACACCGGCGCGAGCGGTCCCGCGTGTCGCGCGACGGGTGGTGGCTCGGTGACGAGCGCGGTGAGGCTCATCAGGCTGGACGGCCGGGCGTACGGCGACTGGCCCTCGACCGCTGCGTACAGGGTCGCGCCGAGCGACCAGAAGTCCCCCTCGGGACCCACGGTGCCGCGCATGGCCCGTTCCGGTGAGACGTACGCGGGCGACCCGAGCACCACTCCGCTGAGCGTCAGGTTCACGTCCTCCACGGCGGTGGCCAGACCGAAGTCGGTGAGCACGATCCGGCCGTCCGCGCCGACGAGGATGTTCGCGGGTTTGACGTCGCGGTGCATGATGCCGGCGCGGTGGGCGGCGCGGAGCGCGCCGAGTACGGCCAACCCGATGGCGGCCGCCCGCACCGGTGGGATCGGGCCGTCGGTGGTGATGGCGTCGTGCAGCGAACGGGACGGCACGTACTCCATCACGATCTGCGGGTCGCCGTCGGCGCTCAGCAGCACGTCGAAGACCCGGACGACGTTGACGTGGTCGAGCTGCGCGATCGCCCGAGCCTCGCGCAGCGACCGGATCCGCAATTCCTGTCGCGCCTCATTGGTCAGGCCGGGCGGTGGGACAATTTCTTTGATGGCGACGTCCCGTTGCAGCATTCGGTCGCGGGCTTTCCACACTCGACCCATTCCGCCCTGGCCGAGGAGCCCCACGACGTCATACCGATCGGTAACAAATAGCGGTAACATCTGCGGCACCCGGAGAGGCTACCTGGCACGCCGTACGAACAATTCTGGGCAGTCGGAGCGGACGCTTATGTGATCCGTCTCATTACCGCCGGGAACGGCGATTCCGGTGCCCGAGGCACCCTCGGTCAACCGGGAATTGGCCGGTTGTTCACAGTGGCTCCGTTCGCCGCGGCCGCCGTCGTCGCGGAGTCAGCCGATGTCGGCCAACCGGGGCAGCACCTCGTCGCCGAGCCGCTGGGCGAACTCGACCGGGTGCCGATCCGGCGTCACCTGCACCTCGCTCACACCGAGCGCTGCGTAGTCGGACACCTCGGCGAGGAACGCGTCGGTGTCGTCCAGCGGCGACCGGGAGGCGACCACCGTCTTCTCGATGGTGTCGTAGTCGCGGCCCTCGGTGGCGCAGTGCCCGCGCAGCACGTCAAGCTTGCGCGCGACGTCGTCGATGCCGGCGCGACCGAACAGGTTGCAGGCGTCGGCGTACCGGGCCACCAGCAGCAAGGTCTTCTTCTCGCCCCCGCCACCGATCATGATGGGCGGGTGCGGGCGGCGCAACGGCTGCGGCGAGTTGATGGTCTCGGCGAGCTGGTAGTGCTTTCCGTTGAACGGGCCGTCGTCGTCACTCCACATCTGCAGGCAGATGCGCAGCGTCTCCTCCAGCCGCTCGAACCGCTCGGCCACCGGGACCACCGGCACGCCCAGCCCGAGCTGCTCCCGCTCGTACCAGGAGGCGCCGATGCCGAGGCGGGCCCGGCCGCCGGAGAGCACGTCGAGGGTCGTCACGGTCTTGGCCAGCAACCCCGGGTACCGGTACATCACACCGGTGACCAGCCCGCCCAGGGTCATCCGCTGGGTCTTCGCCGCGACGTAGGCAAGCGTGGTGTACGCCTCCAGCATCGGCTCCTCGGCGGCGAACACCGCGTCCATCTGGAAGAAGTGGTCCATCACCGTGAACGACGCGACGCCCGCCTGCTCGGCGATGGTCGCCGCCTGCGCCAGGGTGGGCGCGATCGCGGTCGGGTCGGCCGGGGTCGAGTAGTTCCAGTAGTGCAGTCCGAGCTTCATGTTCGGCACCTCCGCAACGAGCCTAGG
The DNA here is from genome assembly GCF_040639415.1 of Micromonospora sp. NPDC023888. Lineage (NCBI taxonomy): Bacteria > Bacillati > Actinomycetota > Actinomycetes > Micromonosporales > Micromonosporaceae > Micromonospora > Micromonospora sp. NPDC023888. Next base: position 22,431 of record NZ_JBEZZW010000053.1, read on the forward strand.
GGACGTTGCGCGACCTGTCTCGGGCGTCCATTACCGGTTCATGACAATTCGTGGATCACGTGCGGATATCCGGCTGGCAGCTTCTGGTGAGTGATCCAACAGTTGTCTCCCACCGAGTCCAGGCCCGCCGAAACGCAGCCCGAAGCGACGCGCGTGCGGTTTCGCCACCGGTACTGGACCGGAACCGTCCCCACCGTCGGGCAGTCGCACCGGGCGCAGTGGGCCGACGCGGCCAAGGGCGTCTGCATCATCCTCGTCGTCCTGTGGCACGTCGTGGTGAAGGACTACCTCCAGATCGACTGGCACGTCGGCGTACCGGTGCCGGGCCTGTGGGGAACGCTCGGTGAGCAGTTCCTGCCGCTGCGGATGCCGCTGTTCTTCACCATCTCGGGCGTCTTCGCGGCGAACGCCGCCCAGCGGCCGTGGCGGGTCGTCGCCCGCAGCCGGATCGCCGGGTTCCTCTACCTGTACGTCGTCTGGCTGCTGATCCACACCGCGGTCCTCGCCGCCGCCCCGCAACTGCCGACCGACCGGGCCACCTCCCCCCTCGGGCTGCTGGAGCAGCTCACCATCACGCCGTCCAACCTGTGGTACCTGTACGCGCTGGCGCTGTACTTCGCCCTCGCCAAGGCGACCCGCCGGGTGCCCCGGGCGCTGGTGCTCGTACCCGCCGCAGCGCTGTCCGCGATCGCCGCCGCCGGCCTGCTCGACACCCCGGGCAACCGGGGCGGCCTCTACCAGAACCTGGTCTTCTTCCTCGCCGGCCTGTCCCTGCGACCGCAGATCGAGCGGTGGGCGGCCACCGCCAGCAGCCGGCGTCTCGCGCTGACCTCGGGCGCCTACGCGCTCGCGCTCGCCGCGATGGCGGCGGCCGGCGCGCAGCGGTGGTTCGGCGTATGGACGGCCGTCTCCGTACTGGCAGTGATCTTCGGCATAACCGCCGCTGCGCGGCTGGCCCGGTGGTCGGCGCTCAGCGAACCGCTGGCTAGGCTCGGCCGCATCACACTGCCGATCTACGTCATCCACATGCCGGTCCTGGCCCTGCTGCACCGGCTGTTGGTCGTACCGGTTTCCGGGCTGGACCGGTCCGTTCAGGGCCTGATCGTGCTCGGTTATCCGATTCTGCTGAGCGGGTTGGTGATCGGTCTGAGCCTGGCCGTGCACCGCGGGCTGTTGGCGGTGCACGCACGCTGGCTGTTCGCGCTCCCCGGCTCCCGCCGGGTGGGGGCGGCCGGATGAGCGCCCTGGCCGAGGCGGTGGTCGACCTCGGGGCGATCGCCGACAACGTACGGGCCATCACGTCGCTCACCGGCACCGACCTGATGGCCGTGGTGAAGGCGGACGGGTTCGGTCACGGCGCGGCGCAGGTGGCCCGTGCCGCTCTGCGCGCCGGTGCCCGTTGGCTGGGAGTGACCTCGGCAGCCGAGGCGCTGGCCCTGCGTGCGGCCGGGGTGACCGCGCCCACGTTGAGCTGGCTGCACCGGCCCAACGACGACTTCGGGGCGTTGATCACGGCGGGCGTCGACGTGGGGGTGTCGACCACGACGCACCTGCACGCCGTCGCCGACGCGGCCCACCTGCTCGGCGTACCGGCGATGGTGCAGCTCAAGGCGGACACCGGGCTGTCCCGCAACGGGGCCGCCGGGGACGACTGGCCGGAGTTGGTGCGGTGGGCCCGCAAGTACGAGCGTCAGGGCGCGATCCGGGTGCGCGGGGTGTGGTCGCACCTCATCGACGCGGACCTGCCGGGCACCCCGGCGTTGAACCGGCAGGTGGCGACCTTCGAGGAGGCGTTGCGGGTGACCCGCGCGGCTGGCCTCGACCCGGACCTGGTCCATCTTGCCAACTCGGCCGCCGCGCTGTCCGCACCGCGGACGCGCTTCGACCTCTGCCGGATCGGGATCGCGCTGTACGGCGTGGACCCGTTCGGGGCGAGCGGTCCGGGCGAGTTCGGGTTGACCGCTGCGATGACGTTGCGCACGAGTGTGGTCAACGTCAAGCGGGTGCCGGCCGGCACGGGCGTCTCCTACGGGCCCGACCACGTCACCGGCGCGCCGACCACGCTGGCGCTGCTGCCGCTCGGCTACGCCGACGGGCTGCCCCGCGCCACCGGCGGTCGCGCCGAGGTGTGGCTCGGCGGCCGACGGTGTCCCGTCGTCGGGCGCGTCGCCATGGACCAGTGCGTGGTCGACGCCGGCGACCTGCCGGTCTCGATCGGTGACCCGGTCGTGGTCTTCGGCCCGGCCGAGGGTGACCAGACCCCACCGACTGTCGTCGAGTGGGCCCGCTGGGCCGACACCAACCCGCACGAGATCTTGACCGGGATCGGGCCCCGCGTGGCCCGCGACCACCTCCACGAAAGGGCACGGAATTCATGACGACCCGACTGGCAGTGCTGTACGGCGGGCAGAGCGGCGAGCACGAGGTGTCCCGCCGCTCGGCGGAGAGCATCCTCGCCAACCTGGACCGGGAGCGGTACGAGGTCACCGAGGTGCTCATCGACCGTGCCGGCGGGTGGCATGTCGGCGGTCACCCGACGACACTCCCCCAGGCGCTGCGTGTGCTGCGTACCCAGGATGTGGTGTTCCCGGCCCTGCACGGCCCGTACGGCGAGGACGGCACCGTGGCGTCGCTGCTGGAGTGGCTCGGCGTGCCGTACGTCGGCAACGGTGTCTTCGCCAGCGCCGCCGGCATGGACAAGGGTGTCACCAAGCGGCTCCTCGCGGCGGAGGGCCTGCGGGTCAGCCCGGGGGTGACCCTGCGGCCCGGCGAGGAGTTGTCGCCCGCCGACCAGCAGCGGCTGGACCTGCCGGTCTTCGTCAAGCCGGCTCGGGCCGGTTCCAGCCTGGGCGTGGTCAAGGTGGACGAGTGGGCGGGTGTGCCGGCCGCGCTGGAGCAGGCCCGTCAGGTCGACCCGAAGGTGCTTGTCGAGCAGGGGGCGCGCGGGCGGGAGATCGACGTGGCTGTCCTCCAGCACCCGGACGGGCGGGTGCAGGCCGGCCCGCCGTTGGAGATCCGGGTGACCGGTCCCGGCTTCTTCGACTACGACGCGAAGTACGACGGCGGGGCGGCGTTCCAGATCCCCGCCCCGCTGGACGCGGAGACCACCGAGGTGCTCCAGGACCGGGCGATCCGCGCCTTCCGCGCCCTCGACTGCCGTGGGCTGCTGCGGGTCGACTTCTTCCTGCCCGCCGAGGGGTCGCCCGAGCCCATCGTGAACGAGGTCAACACGTTCCCCGGTTTCACCGCCGCGTCGCAGTTCCCGCAGATCTGGGCGCAGGCCGGTCTCGGCTTCGCCGCGCTCATCGACATCCTGATCGCCGGCGCGCTCGTCGACCAGGACCGGGGCCGGCACACCGGGCTGCCCCGGCAGGCACGACCTGACAACCTGGTGGGCAGTGGCGGTCAGCGCCAGGTCAACTGATCGGGCACGGCCGGGCCGGTCGGGCGCCGTCGGACCCGACGATGGTCACCGGGGCGAAGCTCTCCGCCAGACCGGACCGGCCCGCCGCGTCGGCCACCGTGCAGATGATCTGGTCGGCCGCCTTCGACGACAGGGACCGCGCCGGGCCGGTCGTCCGCACCGTGAGGCCACCGGACCGGTCGGCCCCCGACGTCACGGTGACCGCGTCGAACCCGGCCGGCACCTCGCTTGTGAAGCCCTGGCTGCGTTCGTTTTCCTGCGGACCGGCGGCGAGCAGGGCGAGCGTGCTGGCCGGCGAGGCGTCCTGCGGTGCCGGGCGGAGGACCAGCACGAGTTCGCCCTCGGCGAGCAGGTAGAGCCCGGTGCCCTGGGCCTGGCCGCTGACCGCGGGCCGACCGGTGATGACGTCACTGGGCCGTACCCCGCAGCCCGTCGCGAGCAGTGTGAGCAGAACGCCACAGGCGAGCAGCGCGCGTCTGGTCACCGGGCACCTCCGGCGTCGGTCGGGTCGCGGGGCAGGCGGAGCGTGAACACCGCGCCGCCACCGGGGGCGTTGCCCGCGACGAGACTTCCCCGTCGGTCGCCGTGGCGGTGCAGGCGGGCGTTCTCCCAGGAGATGGCGAGGCCGAGACCGCTGCCCTCGGAGCGGGTCCGTGCGGTGTCGGCCTTGTAGAAGCGGTCGAACACGTGCGGCAGCACCGCCGGGTCCAGTCCCGGTCCCTGGTCGGCGACCTCGACGGTGACCCAGTCCGGGTCCGCGCGCAGGCGCACGGACACCGGCTCGGCGCCGTGTCGGAAGGCGTTGCCGACCAGGTTGGCGACGATGACGTCGAGCCGGCGGGGGTCGAGCCGGGCCACGACCCCGGGCGGCAGGTCGGCGCGTACCCGGTCGGCCCAGCCCCGGATCCGCAGGGTCGCGGTCACCGCCGCGGCCACGTCCACGTCGTCCAGGGCCAGCCGTGCGGTGCCGGAGTCGAACCTGCTGACCTCGATGAGGTCGTTCACCAGTTGGGTGAGGTTCTGCGTCTCCCGGCTGACCAGCCGGGCGGCTCGGCCCGCGTCACCGGGCAGGTGGTCCGCCTCCTCGTCGAGCACGTCGGTGACCGCGGTCATCGCCGCCAGTGGCGTACGGAGTTCGTGCGAGACGTCGGCCACGAAGCGGCGGGCGTCGGACTCCATCCGCCGCAGCTCCCCCACCTGCCGTTCCAGCGTCCCGACGGTGTCGTTGAAGGTCCGTGCCACGTCGGCCAGTTCGTCGGCGCCCCGGACCGTCAGCCGGGTGCTCAGGTCGCCCTCGCCGAGGCGGCGTGCCGCCCGGCCCAGGTCGCGGACGGGTCGCAGCACACCGCGGGCGGCCAGCAGGGCCAGCAGGACGGCGAGGATCAGCGACAGCCCGCCGGTCTGCCACGCCCGGGTGGCGAGCCGGTTGATGCTCTGCTGCTCGGGCACGAGGTTGCGCACCGAGTAGACCTCCAGCCCGGACGGCCGGGACGTGCCGTCGGGCCGGTCGAGCGCCAGCTCGGTGCCGATGAGCAGCCAGGGCTGTCCGTCGTGCGAGACCCGTTGCCAGGCGATCCGGCCGCCGCCGACCTCCCGGCGCAGCTCGGGCGTGAGCGGGTCGGCGATCTCCGAGCCGCCCTGTGACCGCATGTCCCGGTAGACGACCACCGCGAAGCCCTGCCGGTCGGAGAGCCGCTGGGCCAGCAGGTCGAGGTCACCCTGGGTCGGTGGGAGCTGGACGATCGGGTAGACCTTGGTGAGTTGGTCGGTGAGCGACATCACGGCGGCGTCCTGCGCCTGTCGCAGGATGACGGTCCGGGCCTGGAAGTAGCTGCCGCTGGCCACCACGGCCGTCGTGGTCACGCCCAGCAGCGCGAACGTCAGGATCAGCCGGACCCGCAGGCCCAGGAGGCGGGCACTGGCCCAGCGGGTCACAGCGGCCCGAACCGGTATCCGAAACCGCGCACGGTCTGGATGAAGACCGGCGCCGACGAGTCGGCCTCGATCTTGGCGCGCAGCCGCTGGACACACGCGTCCACGAGTCGGGAGTCCCCGAGATACCCGTGCTCCCACACGGCCTCCAGCAGTTGCTGGCGGCTGAGCACCTGACCCGGCGTCTGCGAGAGTTCGAGCAGCAGGCGCAGCTCGGTCGGCGCGAGGCTGACCGGCGTCCCGTCCCTGCTGACCACGAGCGCGGCCCGGTCGATGGTCAACGGGCCGTACTGTTCGACGCCGGCGCGCTCGCCGGGGGGACGCCGCGACTCGCCACCGGTCCGTCGGAGCACCGCACGGATGCGCGCTTCGAGCACCCGGGCCTGCACGGGTTTGACCACGTAGTCGTCGGCGCCGGCCTCCAGGCCCGCCACCACGTCCATGTCGTCGTTGCGGGCGGTGAGCATGATGATCGGCAGGTCGCCGAGCTGCCGGATCCGCCGACAGACCTCGAACCCGTCCATTCCGGGCAGCATGAGGTCGAGGACCACGACGTCGGACGAGGTCGTACGCAGCCGGTCCAACCCCTGCTCACCGGTCCCCACGGCGTGCACGGTGTGGCCCTGTCGGGTGAGCGCCAGTTGCAGTCCGTCGCGCACCGTCTGGTGGTCTTCGATAAGCAACACCTGGGACATGTCGTCAAGTATCCCATCATGAGATCTTTTGAGATCCGGTCGATGGCTGTGGCCGCGCGGGCAGCGGACGGCCGAAATCAGTGGCCCGCACCAGGAACACCACCGCACCCACCAGGAACATCGTCAACGCGCCGGCCACCACGATGGCGACCAGCGCGCCGCGCTGCACCGACGCGGCCAGCTCCGGCACGACCACCACAAGCGCCCACACCAGCACGACCAGGCCGGCCGCCGCCTCGGCAAGCGTGCGCCACAGGCCGCCGCCATCCGGGCGGCCGTCCGCGCCGCGGTCCCCCCGCCAGGCCACCAGCACCGCCGCGGCCAGGCAGAACAACGCCACCCCCAGCAGTACGCCGCCGAGCGCGTCACTGAACCGGTGCCAGCCCGCGATCATCGTGGCCGAGGCGATGACCGCGACAGCCGCCGCGCCCGGCACGACCAGCCACCGCCGGGCCCACCCGGGGAGGACCAGCACGAACGCCAGCAGCAGCGCCGTCGCCGCCGAGACGTGCCCGCTGGGGAAGCTGTTGTGGGTGGTCGAACTCTCGATCTGGAGATCCGGGCGGGGCAGCGCCGACTTCACCGCACCGGACACCACCACCGCGCCCAGGACCATGCCCACACCGACCACACCCGCCACCAGCCGCCGGCGCAGCGCACCCACCACGAGCACCGCGCCGAGCAGGGCGGCGAGGAGTGTCGGGCTGCCGAAGGCGGCAAGTACGGTCTTGGCCGGACCCACCAGAACGGTCTGCTGCTCGTACCCCCCGCCCCGCTCGGCGCGCGGCAGGAGCGCACCGTCCAACCACTGACCGGGGTACGTCCGCACGAAGACGGCGGCAGTGCAAGCCAGGGCGAGCAGGCTGCCCAGCGACGCCGCGAGCAGCCGGAGGGCAAGCGGCACCGCGGCGCGGGCGTGTGGCAGCGGTCGCGCCGGCTGCGGGCCGGGCGTCGACCGCCCGACCGGGTACGACGATCCGAGGGACATGGCGACCATGCTCGCCCCGGCAGGTCCGTACCCCGTACAGGGATTGTCTTGGTTCTGTCACAACCGCTTCCGGACCGCCGGAGGCCGGCTGGCGACCCCTGCGACGTGGTCGAATTCAACCGCTTACATGCGACGATGTTTAACCCGGCCGAGATCAGCCGCCACTAGGGTCAGGACGCCGATCGATGTGTGGGTCGACGGTGCGAAAAATCCATCCGGAGTGAGTTGGGGAACCGGAAGGGGTTGGGGGAATGCAGGGAATTCCAGTCGGCAGCCTGGTCATCGGCATCGCGTCGTCGCCGGCCGAACGCCGACAGTTGGCCCGACTACTCGGCGGAAGCGACGCCTTCCTGATCGTCTCGACAGTCGACCAGGCGCGGGAGTTCCTCGGGGTGGTCGAGGCACCTCCCGTTGCGACTCCGCCGGTCACGGGCAGGCGCGCCGAGGTGGCGCCGAGCCCACCGCCGCCGCCACCGGACCTGGCCGTCGACTCCGACCGGCGGGTGCTGCGCTGGCGCGACCAGGAGATCGACCTGACCCGTCTGGAGCACGACGTCCTGCTCTGCCTGGTGGACGCGCCCGGGCAGATCTGGACCTACGAGCGCCTGCACCTCGAGGTCTGGGGCAACCGGCACCTCGGGCGCGGCTCGGACATGCACTCGGTGGTCCGCCGGGTGCGCGGCAAGCTCGCCCGGCTGAACGCCGCGGCGACGATCCACTCGGTACGCGGGGTCGGCTTCCGGCTCGTCGCGGTCTGATCCGCCGGACACGGTCCGGCCCGCCTGGTCTGCGACCAGGCGGGCCGGACTTCGTCGCTACCGCTCAGGTGTCAGCACCGGATCGGCGCCAACCCGAAGTTCTCCACGGTGGGAGTGGTGGTGTTGATCTTCGTCTGACGGGTCTGCGGCTTCCAGCCGTCCTTGGCGACGATCATCGTGATCGGGTTGTTGCGGCGGTCCACCCAGTAGGCGTACCTGCCCTCGGCGTCGGTCGCGAAGGTCCACGACGACGCCCACGAGTCGACCTGCACGACCGCGCCGGTGAGCGGCGAGGTCGCACCCTGGCAACTGGTGCCGGTGACCGTACCCATGAGCTTGCCCCAGGTCTTCGGGGGGTTCGCGGTCATGGTCACCGCGACCGGCGCGACCGAGTACGGCGTGTTCTCCGTGATCGCGACCGAGCCGGAGTAGGTGCCCGGCTGGTCCACGTTCGCCGTCATCGTGACGGTGACCGTGACCTTCGCACCCGGCGCGAGGGTGGCCGCCGACTTGTCGATGGCCATCCAGCTGACGTCGGCCGCCGACTCGGCGCAGCCCTCGAAGCCGGGCAGCACCTCGCTGTCCGGGGCGGCGTCGAAGCTGCCGGACGAACCGCCGATCTTGTAGAAGCCGCACGCCGCCCCGCCGCGGTACCGCGCCGTGTTGGCGTTCGGCAGGTTCGACCACGAACTGGCGGCCGGGTCGAAGGCGAAGCCCGCGTTGCTGATGGCCCCACCCTGCGAACCACCGACGACGAGGAGCTTGCCGTTGGCGACGGCGTACGAGCTGGCCCAGCTGTCGGTCGGCGCGTCGGCGATCGTGGTCCAGGTGTTGGCACCCGGGTCGTAGGCGTAGCTGGACTTCTGCGCGGCGGCCCCGTCGTTGCCGCCGGTGCAGTAGACGACGCCGTCGATTCCGCCGCAGGAGGCGAAGGCCACCGACTTCGGGTAGTTGGCAAGCGTCTCCCAGGTGTCGCTGCCCGGGTCGTACCGGACGACGCTGTTCGACATCGGCGTGCAGGCGGCGGTGGTGCAGCCACCGATGGCGTACAGCTTGCCGTCGACGACGGCCTGGCCGGCCGCCGATCGCGGCGCCGGGTTGTCGGCCAGCTCCGTCCAGGTGTTGACCGCCGGGTCGTACGACCAGGTGGCCGAGTCCGGCCCCGAGTCACCCCAGCCACCGGTGACGATGATCTTCCCCTGCACGACGCCTGCCGTCACGGCGTTGCGGGCACCGGGAAGGTCGGCGATCGCCGTCCAGGTCTGCGCGACCGGGTCGTAGGCGTAGTTCTTCGCGGTGGAGGCGCTGCCGTCACCACCGCCGAGCGAGTAGACCTTGCCGTCCAGGCTCACCACCCGGTTGTCCATGATGGTGGACGGGTAGTCGGCGATGTCGGTCCACGGCGCCGCCTGCGGGCCGACCGCGGCGGCTGCCGCCTTGGCCTGCTTGCCGGACGCCTTCGCAGCGAAGGACGTCGCGGCGGTGATCCGCTGCTCCGGCGCGCCGGAGCCACCGAGCACCTGCTGCCGGGTGACCGTGGACCCGTCCGCCCGGAGGAGTTCGAACCCGTTGTCCCGCTCACCGAACTTGACCTCGACCGGAGCGCCACCGGTGTTGGTCACCGTGAACGTCTTGCTGGCCTTGCCGCCGGGCATCTGGAGCGTGGCGCTGAGCTGCGTCGGCGTCACCGACAGCCGGCCGGCCGCGAGCTGGAAGTTCGCGACGGTCGCCCAGTCGGCCTCGACGTCCACCTGCTTGGTCTGGCTGACGTAGTTGCCGGCGGTCGCGGTGAACGGGTGCGTGCCGGTGAGCGTCGAGTAGATCCAGTAGAAGCCGTCGGCCAACTCCGGGTCGTCCGGGGTCGCCACGGTGACGGCCTGCTCGGCCGGCCGGTCCTTGCTGGTGACGGTCGCGCCGTTGACGTAGCTGTTGTCGTTCTTGTCGCGGACGTTGCCGACGACCAGACCACCGTCGACCGGCACGCAGGTGATCTGGCTGCCGATCAGGACGTTGTCGACCTCCCACCACCACTCGTAGCTCGCGTCGTAGTAGTGGAACCGGACCTGCACCTGCGCCTGACCGGCCGCCTGCGGGATCGGGATCTCGGTGACCTTCGGGCCCCGGACGTCGGTCTCCTGGCGGAGCACGTTGGCCCAGGTGGCACCACCGTCGATGCTCAGATCGACGTCGGCGGTGTCGTCGTTGAGCTGGTTGAAGTCCTGGTTGAACCGGATGACCGGGGCCGTGACGCCGGTCAGGTTGACCACCGGGCTGACCAGGGAGGTGTCCTGGCTGGTGCCGGCACCGTAGTTGTCGCTGTCGATCATCGCGAAGTTGCCGCTGCCGCCGGTCAGGTTGCCCCGGTCGCCGTCGTCGGTGAACGTCCAGACCTGACCGCTGCCCGCGTTGTCCACGACCGTCCAGCCGGGCGGTGTGGTCGTGCCGTCGAAGGACTCGTACTCACCGTCGGAGCCGAACGTGTAGCCGGGCGCGGTGGTGCAGGTGGTGGCGTCCACCGGCACCGCCACGTTGGCGGTGGTGTTGCCCGAGCCCACCACGACCTGCTTGGTGACGGTCTGGTAGCCCGGGTACTGCGACTCGTACTTCAGGGTGTAGGTCTGCCCGGCCGGCAGCTTGAGGCTGTAACGGCCGTTCGACGGGGTGGTGTAGTCGTAGACGCCGGACACCCCCGTCACTGTCACCTTCGCGTACAACGGCCAGCCGTGGCCGGAGCCGTCGGTGACCGCCCCGGTGACGTTCACGCTCGGCACCGGCGTCAGCGCGACGTTGAGCGTCGTGGTCGTGGCCTTGGTGACCGTCGCCGGCTTGGTGGTGCCGGCGTAGCCGAAGGCCGCCACGGCGACCTGGTAGTCGCCGGTGGGGAGCTGGGTCGAGTACGTGCCGTCGGCGCCGGTGCTCACCTCACGGGAGGTCGGGCCGGTGAGCGTCACTGTCGCGCCGGCGATCGGGGCGCCGGTGGCCGCGTCGGTGACCGTGCCGGCCAGGGTGCCGATGTCGCCGGTCGGCGCGGCGTCGAGCAACGCGAGGGCATCCAGCCGACCCTCGCCGTAGACGTTGTTGTCGGCGGCGGTGCCGCCGCACTGGCCGTCGGCCTTGTCGATCGCGGCGCCGTTGAGCAGCGCACGGGTCGCGTCGATGTCACCGATGAGCGACGGGGCCGCCGAGTACAGCAACGCGATCGCGCCCGCGAGGTGCGGTGCGGCCATCGACGTGCCACTGATGCTGCCGTAGGCGTTGCCCGGGATGCTCGACCGGACGTTCACGCCGGGGGCCGAGATGTTGGGCTTGATCTCGCCGTTCTGCCCGGTGCCCCGGGCGGAGAAGCCGGCGATGTTGTTGTTGACGTCGTACGCGCCGGTCGAGTAGTTGCTGGCGAGGCTGCCCGGCGAGCCACTGGTCTGGCATGCCGGCCCGCTGTTGCCGTTGGACCAGACGCCGAAGATCCCGGACGCGGTCCAGGCGTCCGTCACGTCCTCCATGAAGGGCTCGTTGGACGGGTCCCGGGTGCCCCACGAGTTGTTGATGACGTTCGGTCGCTTGCTCGCGTCCGCGTTCTGGCCGTTGAGGTCGAGCGGTTCGAGCATCCACTGACCGGACTCGATCAGAGCGGCGTCGCTGGGGCAGCAACCGTTCGCCGCGATCCATTTGACCCCGGGGGCGACACCGATCTGGTTCGCGCCGTCGGAGCCGGCCATGGTGCCCATCGTGTGCGTACCGTGGCCGTCGTCGTCGCAGGGGGCGGTCGCGCAGGTGCCGGCGGCGTCGAACCAGTTGTAGTTGTGGTCGAACGTCCCGTCGCCGTTGTTGCCGCGGTAGGAGTTCACGAGCGCCGGGTGGTCGAACTGGACTCCGCTGTCGATGCTCGCGACGGTGATGCCCTCGCCCTTGACGCCGTACCGGGACCAGACGTCGTCGGCGTTGATGTTGGCGATGCCCCACTCCAGGGCGTTCACGGTCTTCTCGTCGGTGCCCTTGATCGTCTCGGGCACCTTGTAGGCGACCGGGGCGTAGAGACCCTCGACCTCGGCGTGGCTGGCGAACTTCTGCGCCATCGCCAGTGAGCCGCTGTTCACCTTGATCGCGTTGGTCGCCCAGAAGGTCTGGTACTTCGCGCCGGAGCTGTCGAGGTCGGCCCGGATCTTGCCCTGGCTCGCCGCGGCGGTCTTGCGCAGAGCCTCCGCGACCGCCGTGCCCCGCTTCGACCAGTCCTTGATGGCGCTGGCCTTGCTCAGGTCCGCCCGGTCCTTGAACCGGATCCAGAAGTCCCCTTCACTCTTGGCCTGGAGCTGCTTGGCGAGCTCGGGTCGGATCTTGTCCCCCGCCCCCATCGCGCCGCCGGGCGCTGCCTGCGCGCCCGAGCCGATGGTGACCAAGCATGTGGCGGCGAGGATCGTCGCCGCCCCGGCGCTGACCAGTGATCTGGCCGCGCGCCCCCATTGTGGACGTCTGAACATTGGTGCTGCCTCCCTCAGAACGACCCAGGGTGTCGATGGGCCATGGTGAGGGTGCGGGAGGATCGTCTCGGCGGGCCGAGCGATCGAACCCCCCATGCCTCCCCATGCACCGCGCGGGTCACGCCGGTTGCCCGACTGGACACTATGATCGAGAAGAACGGACGATCAAGAACTTGCCGTGAGCAACTTGTCGCTAAGAGTTGCCCTGCTGGCGACGCGCTTGCCAATCATTGTCAGGACCATGACGATAGCTGGGCAGGGATGCCCATCGATCCCGGGCGGTGCTGTGGCCGAGGACGACGAGGCGACGTTGGATCGGGGTGATCCGGCGGACGAGCCGTTCCCGCTGCTGATCGCGGTGACCTCGTCCCCGGCCGAACGGATCCGGCTCGCCGAACGCCTCGACGGCATCGCGCCACTGCTGCTGGTGGCCGACCTCGACGAGCTACGCCGACTGATCGCCGCGCCGCAGCAGCCGGACACCACCTCCTCCGGGTCGACGCCCGCCGCGACCGGAGCCAACTCCGCCCTGGTGATCGACTCCGCCCGGTCCGTCGCCCGCTACCGGGACCGCGAGGTTGACCTCACCCGACTGGAGCACGACCTGCTGATCTGCCTGACCACCGAGCCGGTCCGGGTCTGGACCTACGCCGACCTGCACCGCTCGGTCTGGCGCGACGAGGGGCGGGAGCGCAAGGCGGACGTGCAGTCCCTGGTGAAGCGGCTGCGGCGCAAGCTGCACGAGCTTGACACCGGAGCCAGCATCGAGGCGGTACGAGGCGTCGGGCTGCGGCTTACCGATCGTCGGCATCCACGCATCGAAAGAGCCTGACGCCTGCCTGATGTGGGCAGGCAGCGCGGGCGCCGCCCCGCACGCGGCACCGCCTGCCCCCGCCCCGCGGCCACGTGTATCAATAGATTGAGTGTCGAACCGAGGAGTGTCTGCTGTGCCGGTCGAGTTTGGTCTGCTCGGTGAGATCCAGGCCCAGCTCGACGGCCGGGAGATGCCCCTCGGCGCCCTCCGTCAGCGAGCCGTGCTCGCCGCCCTGCTGACCGACGCCAACCAGCTCGTCTCCGTCGAGAGCCTCGTCGTGCGGGTGTGGGGGGAGGAGCCTCCCGACGGCGTGCGGGACACGCTCTACAGCTACCTCTCCCGGCTCCGTCAGGCACTGACCGCGGCCCCCGGGGTGGACCTCGCCCGCCGTTCGGGTGGCTACCTGCTCGCCGTGGACGAGCAATCGGTCGACCTGCACCGCTTCCACGACCTCGTCGACCAGGCCCGGTCGACAGGTGACCAGGACCGGGCGCTGACGCTGTTCGAGCGGGCACTCGCTCTGTGGCGGGGTGAGGCGTTCGCACGGCTGGACAGCCCGTGGTTCAACGGAGTGCGGGACGGGCTGGACCGCCAGCGGCTCGAAGCCGAGTCCGACCACGCGGATCTGATGCTGCTGCGGGGTCGGCACCACGAGTTGCTCGCCGACCTACCGGCGCGGGCCGCCGCGCGCCCGCTCGACGAACGCATCGCCGGTCAGCTCATGCTGAGTCTGTATCGTCGCGGCCGGCCGGCCGAGGCACTGGAGCACTACGAGCGGATCCGGCTGCGGCTCGCCGACGAGCTGGGCGCGGACCCCAGTCCGCCGCTGCAACGCCTGCACCAACGGATCCTGGCCGCCGACCCCACGCTGACCGTGCCGCAGCCGGCTCCCCGTGAGGCACTGTCGGTGGTCCCCCGCCAACTGCCAGCGCCACCGGGCCTGTTCACCGCCCGAGCCGAGGAACTGGCGTACCTCACCGCGGCCGTCGCGGACGGGGACCAGTCGGACACCACTGTGGTGATCTCGGCGATCGGCGGGTCGGGCGGGATCGGCAAGACCTCGCTGGTGCTGAGGTGGGCGCACACCCACCTCGACCGGTTCGCCGACGGCCAGCTCTACGCGGACCTGCGGGGCTTCGGTCCCGGCTTCGGGCCGGTCTCCCCGAGCACGGTGATCCGCGGCTTCCTGGAAGCCCTCGGCGTCGCACCGAACGCGATACCCGTCGATCCGGACACCCAGGCCGCCCTGTACCGCAGCCTCCTGGCCGGGCGACAGATGTTGATCGTGCTGGACAACGCCCGGGACGCCAACCAGGTCGTCCCGCTGCTCCCGGGCAGTCCGACCTGCACGGTTCTGGTCACCAGCCGGCGCGAACTCGCCGCCCTGACGGCCACCCACCGGGCCCGCCCGATCGCCCTCGACGTGCTGTCCCCGCACGAGAGCCGCGAGCTGCTGATCGGGCATCTCGGGCCCGAGCGGGTAGCGGCGGAGCCCGCGGCGGTCTCGACGCTTGTCGACCAGTGCGCCGGGCTGCCGCTCGCGCTGGGCATCGTCGCCGCCCGCGCCGCCACCCGCCCCCAGCTACCGCTGGCCACCCTGGCCCGCGAGTTGCGGGACGCCTCCGCCCGGCTGGACGCCCTCGACGCCGGCGAGCTGAACGTGAATCTACGGGCCGTGTTCTCGTCGTCGGTCGCCGCGCTGTCCCGCGAGGCGGCGACCGTGTTCGCGCTCTTCGGCCTGGTGCCGACCGACGACATCAGCCTTCCGGCGGTGGCGAGCCTGATCGGTGTGCCGGCGACCCGGGCCCGGGAGTTGCTGCGCCAGTTGGAGGCCACCTACCTGGTGCACCAGCACGTGCCGGGCCGTTTCCGGATGCACGACCTCGTCCGGCTGCACGCCGCCGAGCAGGCCACCGAGACGGTGGACGCCGAGACCCGTGACGCGGCGCTGCGGCGACTTGTCGACTTCTACCTGCACACCGCCTACGCGGCCGATCGGCTGTTGGACCCGTGGCGTCCGCCGATCACGATCGGCTGTCCGGCACCGGGCTGCACGCCGGAACAGGCGCACGGGGTGGCGGAGTCGATGGCGTGGTTCGACACGGAACATCCGCACCTGCTCAGCGTCCAGCAGGTGAGCGTGTCGCGTGGCTGGCATCGGCAGGTGTGGCAGTTGGCGCGGGCGCTGGCGACCTTCCACGCCCGGCGCGGCCGCAAACGTGACCAGGTGACCGTCTGGCAGGCCGGAGCCGCCGCCGCCGACGCCGAGGGTGATCCGGCCGTCCAGGCCATGGCACACCGCTTCCTCGGCCAGGCCATCCAGTGGCTCGGCGACATCCGGGCAACAGTCGCGCGCTTTCAGATCGCGATGGCGTACGCCGAGCAGGCGGGCGACCTCGCCGAAGAGGCCCGCTCCCACTTCGCGCTCGGCGTCACGTGGTCGTTCGAGGGCGACCACCAGCAGGCGTTGACCCACAACCGGCTCGCGGTGGGGATGTTCCGGTCGCTCGCCGACCCGGTGGAGGAGGCTCGGTGTCTGAACGGTGTGGGCTGGTCCCTCGCCCTCCTCGAACGGTACGACGAGGCCCGCGCCGCCTGCGAGCAGGCCGTCGAGTTGTACCGTCGCCACCGACACCCGGATGCCGCGGCGGACGCTTTGCACAGCCTCGGCTACATCGACCAACAGACGGGGCGTCACGCCGAGGCACTGGCCTACTACCAGCAGGCCCGCACGGTGTACGCCGACGTGGGCAACACGAGGGGCGAGGTCGACTGCCTGACCAGCCTGGGTGAGCTGTACACCAGCATGGGCAAGCGGACCGAGGCCCAGCAGGCGTGGCAGGAGGCGGTGGATCTGCTCCAGGTCCAACGTCGCACCGGAGAAGCCGCACTGCTCCGCCAGCGGATGTCGGTAGTGCCCGCGCAGCAGACGGGCGGGTGAGCCCGGTGGGGTGCGGACCGGTTCCCGGCCGCACCCCACGCTGCTCTCGCCAGCCGGCTCAGCGGCCGGTGCCGCCGCCCTGCGACTGGGGCAGTCCCGGCTCGGACGGCATCCGGGTGATCGGCGGCAGGATGAGGGCGATGAGGGCGACGACCGCGATGACCGTGAACGGCACCGTGTAGCTCTTGCCGCTCGCCTCGTAGAGCAGCGACGTGACAAGCGGGCCGACCACCCCGCCGATGCTCCAGGCCACGATCATCGCGCCGTAGATGGCTCCGCCGTTGGGCGTGCCGAAGTAGTCGGCCGCGGTGGCCGGCATCGTGCCGAACCCGCCGCCGTACGCGAGGTAGACCAGGGCGGCCAGGACCGCGAAGAGCGCAAGCGACGCGGCGTGCGGCAGGATGAAGAAGCAGATCGCCTGGAGCAGCAGCATCCCGAGGAACGCGGGCATCCGCCCGGTGCGGTCGGACAACCACGCCCAGGCCACCCGCCCGGCGCCGTTGAACAGGCCGAGGACGCCGACAAGCGTGGCGGCGGCCGCCGCGCTCGCCCCGGTGATGACCTGGGCGGCATCGGACGCCTGGGAGATCAGTGCGATGCCGCAGGTGACGTTGAGCGCGAGGATGCCGGTGAGCAGGTACCACTGCCGGGTGCGCAGGGCCTCCCGCAGGGTGTAGACCCGGGTGCCGGCAAGGGCGCGACCAGCGGTCTTCGGAGTGAAGCCGGGCACCTGGTAGCCCGCCGGCGGGTTACGGAAGAAGGACGCGCCGAGCAGGATCGCGATCAGGTAGGCGACGCCCAGCGGGAAGAACACGTGGGTGGGATCGTCGGTGCCGTTGAGCAGCCCCTTCGCCACCGGCGCGACGATCACGGCGCCGAAGCCGAACCCGGCGACCGCGATGCCGGTGATCAGGCCACGCCGGTCCGGGAACCACTTGGCGAGCATCGCGATCGGGGTGATGTACGCGGCTCCCAGGCCGATTCCCCCCAGCACGCCGTAGGTGAGCACCAGCAACCACAGCTGGTCCTCCGACGACGTGAGCGCGGCCAGCATGTTGCCGACCGCGTAGAGCACGCCGCCGCCGAGCGCGACCGGTCGTGGGCCGCGCCGGTCCTGGATGCGCCCGCCGATCAGGCTGCCGATGAAGATCGTGCCGATGGCCACCTCGAACGGCAGCACGGCCTCCCACTTGGCCCAGCCGAATTCGGCCTGCAACGGCTTGTTGAACACGCTCCACGCGTACACCGCGCCGAGCGCGAGTTGGACGAGCACCGCGGCGACGACGAGACCCCATCGGCCCCGCGTCGGCGCGGATCTTCCTTGATCGGTTGCGGTGTGTGCCATGAGCTGAGTCCCCCGTCTGCTGGCTCATTGGCTGGCGCCTGCTGGTCGAGCTATGTCCCCTTCTCGGCGGGCGACCGGCCCTCCCTGCGGTCGCGCCGCTCCCGTTGCGGCACGACCGTGTACTTCGGGTCGCGCGCCGACGCCATGCCCGCCTCGAAGACGCCGAAGCGGGTGGCGACCGACGAGGCGACAAGTGCGGCGCCGGAGAGCGCGGACAGGATCCGGCTCCGCCGGCTGAACAACGCGGCGACGGTGCCCACGCCGAGCAGCACCCGGCCGGCCCGGATCAGTCGGCCGCTGTGGCCGTGCCCGTACGGCTCACTGGTCAGGCCCATCCGCTCCAGCCGGCGACCGCCGACCACCTCGGTGGTCGCGGCGGCGAGGGCGAGTCGCCGCAGCGGGGCGGTCTCCGCGGCGGGTGCCGCGATCAGTCCGACCCCGGACGCGGCGGCGAGCGCGCTGCCGGCGAAGACGAACGGCAACGACGGGTACGCGTCGTGCCAGGACGGTACGGCGGTGTCGGCGAGCAGGACCCCGGTGTAGGTGGCGAGCGCCGGGGCGGTGGCCGCGGCGGCCAGGCCGGCGACGTTGCCGACCTGGGGCGCCAGCCGGCGGGCGAGGCCGAGCACGCCGTGTTGCGGAAGCCGTGGGGCGATCTCGGCGACCGCTGCCACGCCGGCCAGTGGCCCGAACACGGTGAGGATCCAGGTGCCGACCGACATCGGCGAGGTCAGCTTGGCGATCCGGAGCATGTGGTGGAACCGGGCCGGCCGCCCGAGGTCGTGCACCAGCAGGTACGCGCTGGCGGTGACGCCGCCGAGGGCCGTCCACCGCCCCACCTGACGCAGGCCGGGCCGGCCGGTCAGCTGGGCGCCCGCGCCGATCAGCGCGCCCCCGGCGGCGAGACCTCCGGTGAACAGGTAACCGGCGATGTCGTGCTTCCACACCGGCGGTTTCAGGATCGGCCGGCCGTAGTAGGAGGTGAAGTCGGCCACCGGCACGGTCAGTTGCTCGCCGTCGTGACCGCGGCCGCGCTGGCGCTGCCCGACGGCCTGGCCGACGCGGTCCTGGAACTCGCGGAACCGGGCGCCGGCCGGCTCGTTCGGTGGCAGATCGGTCATGGCCGACCACCGACGAACGCGAACACGGTGGCGGCTGTCATGACGAGGGCGGCGAGGCCGGCGCGTTTCCACATGGCCGGCAGGTCGCGGGTGGTCACGACCGGGTCCGGTGGCAACCCGTACACCTCGGGCTCGTCGAGGAGCAGGAAGAACGCCCCGTCACCACCCACACCGTCGTGCGGGTCGTGCCCGTACAGACGGGCCTCCGGCACCCCCCGCCCCCGCAACGTCGCCACCCGCGTGGCGGCCCGCTCCCGCAACTCGTCGAGCGGCCCGTACTGGATCGACTCGGTCGG
>NZ_JBEZZW010000054.1:0-40057 GCF_040639415.1 Micromonospora sp. NPDC023888
CCACGGCGGCGCGGCCTCTACGACCCGGGGCCGCCGCGCCCACCGCGGCGGCTCCGGCCGCCGCGCCACCGCGCGGTGGCACCGAGGCCGATCCGCCCACCGTGGCCCGCCCACCGGCGGCCCGTGGCGTCACCGAGGCGCGGCCCGGGGTTGCCGCTCCGCCCTCCGAGGCTGACCAGCCATTTCCGCGGGAGTCACCGCCGGGCGGGCGGGACGCGTCGTCCGCGCCCGCCCCGGAGTCACCCGCCGGGCCCGGGTACTGGGCCCGTCCGCGCGCAGAACTGGGATCGCCGTACGAGTTCATTCCTCACACCCTGCCGGTCGCGGTGGGGCGCGACTGCGCCGCCACCGGGTTGCCGTGAGTTGCTTCACCTGGGACAGCGGCACGGGGGTGCCGCTTCACCGGGGTCAATGCCGTATCAATAGGGCCAATCGGACCATCGAGCGGTCGTCCGTCCCGGGTTTCGTCGATGGCCCCGGGGCCGGTCCAACCAGCTTCGATCACCGTTGCGCCTCTCGCCTCCGCCGACCCGCACCTTCGGCGGCCGCCACATCCTGCTCGCCGGTGCCGTCGCTGTCACCGGTCAGACCGTCCCGGCCGAGCAGGTACTGCTCGACGAGATGGTTCCAGTCACAGCCGAGGCACACCTCCACCACGAAGACCTGGAACTCACGCAGCGTCATCGCCAGCACGGGCAGCTCGGTAAGTGTCCGCGCCTGCCCGGCGGACTGCTTGAGCTCGTCGCCGTAAATGTAGTGGACGAGGGTCAGGTTTTCACTGCGGCAGATCGGGCAGCGCCGGTCGGTCGGCTCTCCATGGAACCGGGCGGCGTTCTTCAGGTACGGCGACGCGTCGCAGACGTCGTACGTGCCGACCCGGCCGGCCAGGAGCTCACGCAGCACTGCTCGCTTCTGAAGCGAGTAGTCGACGACCTGGCGCTGCGTACGCATGCGGAGAAGGGTACGCGGTCCGGCCCGAGCAGGCGACCATGCTCACGATCCGTGACGACAGCGTCTCGGATCGGGGGTTTGCCCTGGCCGGCGCGACCCGCTAACGTGCGATGTATCGGTCCGATACATCGCGGCGGTTACCGCTCACGCCGGAGGGAAAGAGAGGGTGGCCAGTGCTCGAGTTCGCCATCCTCGGCCTCCTGCAGGAGTCTCCGATGCATGGCTACGAGCTGCGCAAGGAACTGACCGCCAAACTCGGCGCGATCCGGGCGGCAATCAGCTACGGCTCGCTCTACCCGACCCTACGCAGGCTGCAGGCGGCGGGATGGATCACCGAAGCTGCTGAGACACCCGCCACTGCCGAGGAGGTTCCCGCGCTGACCAGCCGACGAGGTCGGGTGGTCTACAAAATCACCGCGGACGGCAAGGAACGCTTCGCCCAGTTGATCGCACAGGCCGGGCCCGAGACGTACGACGACACGGGCTTCGGGGTGCACTTCGCGTTCTTCGCCCGAACCGACCAGGCGACCCGACTGCGCATTCTGGAGGGTCGCCGCCGCAAGATCGAGGAGCGTCGCGAAGGGCTTCGTGACGTGCTGGGCCGGGCAGCCGAGCGCCTCGACGCTTACACCTTGGAACTACAGCGCCACGGCCTTGACGCCTGTGAGCGCGAGGTCCGCTGGCTGGAGGAGCTCATCGCGAACGAGCGCTCCGGCCGAGCCCCGACGGTCCCGCAAACCGGGACGGCCGGTGGCCGACGAGAAGACAACAGCCCGCCTCCGCCTGGAGAGACCAGGAATGAGCGGCCGTGACAGAAAAGAAGGAGGCAGACGCTATGGGCTCCGTCCGCGTCGCCATCGTCGGTGTGGGTAACTGCGCCTCGTCCCTTGTTCAGGGCGTCGAGTACTACCGGAATGCCGACCCGAACGACCGCGTCCCGGGTCTCATGCACGTCGCCTTCGGCGACTACCACGTCTCCGCCGTCGAGTTCGTCGCGGCCTTCGACGTGGACGCCAAGAAGGTGGGCATGGACCTCGCGGAGGCGATCGTCGCCAGCGAGAACAACACCATCAAGCTCTGCGACGTGCCGCCGACCGGCATCAGCGTGCAGCGCGGTCCGACCTTCGACGGTCTGGGCCAGTACTACCGCGAGATCGTCGAGGAGTCCGACGCCACCCCCGTCGACGTGGCGCAGGCGCTGCGCGACGCGCAGGTCGACGTCGTCGTCTGCTACCTCCCCGTCGGCTCCGAGCAGGCCGCCAAGTTCTACGCCCAGGCTGCGATCGACGCCGGCTGCGCGTTCGTCAACGCCCTGCCGGTCTTCATCGCCTCCGACCCGGAGTGGGCCCAGAAGTTCACCGACGCGGGCCTGCCGATCGTCGGCGACGACATCAAGAGCCAGGTCGGCGCCACCATCGTGCACCGCGCCCTCGCGAAGCTCTTCGAGGACCGCGGCGTCGAGCTGCTGCGCACGTACCAGCTCAACTTCGGCGGCAACATGGACTTCATGAACATGCTGGAGCGCAAGCGGCTGGTCTCGAAGAAGATCTCGAAGACCCAGTCGGTCACCTCGCAGATCCCGCACGAGATGAGCAAGAGCGACGTGCACATCGGCCCGTCGGACCACGTGCCGTGGCTGGACGACCGCAAGTGGGCGTACATCCGCCTGGAGGGCCGCTCGTTCGGTGACACCCCGCTGAACGCCGAGCTCAAGCTTGAGGTGTGGGATTCTCCGAACTCGGCAGGCGTCATCATCGACGCGGTCCGGGCTGCGAAGATCGCGCTGGACCGGAAGATCGGCGGCCCGATCCTGTCGGCCTCGTCGTACTTCATGAAGTCCCCGCCGGTGCAGTACGCCGACCACGACGCCCACCAGGCCGTCGAGGAGTTCATCGCCGGCGAGGTCGAGCGCTGACCCGCTGAGCACCACGTACGGCCGAGGGCCGGGTCCGATGGGACCCGGCCCTCGCCGCGTTCGGTGCCGCACCGTCTGGTGCGGCGGTCGAGCTACTTCCAGCTCGGCTTGCTCTGCTTGGCCTTGGCCGCCCGCTCCGCCTTGCGGTCGGCAAGGGACTTGGCGCCGCGCGCCGCCGCGTTGACCGAGTACGGCAGGATCGCCGGGTTGACGCTGCCGTAGCCGACCACGAACGCCGTGACGTCGAGGACGACGTGCGTGGTCTGGAGCGCGTAGATCGAGATGTAGTCGGCGTCCCAGCCGATGCCCGACATGAACGCGTTCGAGTTGACCTGGTTGGCCACGTAGTTCAGCGTGGCGAAGTTCGCCGGACGCGGGGTGTTGTACGGGAAGATCTGCAGGAAGCCCGCGTTGACAGCGGTCGTCGCGGTGACGATGCCGAAGAGCGCGTCACCGTAGTAGACGAAGTCATTCAGCTTGACGTGGATCGTCTGGCCGCCGCGCAGGCGACCCGACGAATCCAGGGTGGTCGTCGAGGCATTCTGGATCCGGGTGCGCCAGGCCGCGTCGCGGGTGTCGATGACGCGCTGCGGCACGATCGACACGATCTGGTTGGAGTTGCCGGTCGTGTGCACGTAATCGACGATGGCATCGTTGGCATCGTCCAGGACGGAGACCACCTGGAAGTTGCCGTACTTGTCCACGCCCATCGAGCCGACCGGCGAGTCGTTGTTCAGCACGTCACCGATGGGAATCATCGTGAGCGGCGGGCCGGCGAACTCGACGCCATCGGCCACCGCGATGTTCGAGTTGGCCAACTGTAGGGTCGCCCCCTTCCCCGGGTTGACGAGCGCGGTGGTGCCACCCCCGGTGACGAAGTTGCTGGCGGCCTGGATCACCGGCTGACCCGGGTCGGCCTGGGCCTGGCCGGCGACTGCGGCACCGACCACCGTGGTGCCGGCGACGCCTGCGGCCACGGTGCCCGCGCGGCGCAGCAACTGCCGCCGGCCGACGGTCTTGTCCTGGTTTTCGGTCATGGGTACCCCCGCGAAAGTGGAAATGACGCTCGATCATGACCGTTGGGGCGACGTATCCACATCGACCGGTCGGCTGATAGTCCGGTTTCGTTCCGGTCACGGGGGCCAGTCGACCGCGAGCGGTCAGGACCAGGCGTGCCGCAGGGCGACCGCGGCCTCCAGCTCCAGCAGCTTGACCTTGCGCGGCAGCCCGCCACCGAAGCCGACCAGTTTGCCGCCCGCCCCGACGATCCGGTGACACGGCACGATCACCGGCACCGGGTTGCGGTTGCAGGCCACGCCCACCGCCCGAGCCGCCCCGGCATCGCCGACCCGGCGTGCCACCTCGCCGTACGTCAGCGTCTCGCCGTACGGGATGCGCGTCATCTCCCGCCACACGGCCCGCTCGAAGTCCGAGCCGCGCGGCATCGACACCGCGACGGTGAACGCGGTCAGTTCGCCGGCGAAGTACGCCCGCAGCTCGGCGGCGGCCTGCCGGGACAGTACGTCGTCGGGCTCCTCGGTGGCTGCCTCGACCCGGCCGAAATGGGTGCCGCGGACGCTCGTGCCGTCGGTGGCGACGGAGAACTCGCCGATTGGTGAGTCGAGCACTGTCCAACGCATCGCCCCATTCTCCCCGACCCGGGCGACACCCGACGGACGCCGTCGACCGGAGGCGGTACGCGTTGCGTGGCGTCGATACCGTGCAGGTCGTGGCAACGGGGACGCTCATCTTTCTGATCATCGGTGGGGCGGGCATCGGGGTGCTCGCGCTCGCGCTGCTCGGCACCGAGCTGTTCCAGTTCGGGCATGTCGACGTGGACGGTCCGATCTCGGTCGAGACCGTTGCCGGCTTCGCCGGGGCGTTCGGGTTCGGTGGAGCCATCGTCAACGAACTGCTCGGTGCGCGTACCCCCGGCATGATCGTCGGGGCGGCGGCCGGCGGCGTGCTCGCGGCCGTGCCCACCGGGTGGTTGGCGTCCCGGCTGAGCCGGGCGGCCCGGAACATGCGCACCGACCCCACCCCCACCCGCGACGACCTGGTCGGCGCGCTCGGCCTGGTCGTCACCCCGGTGCCCGCCGACGGGTACGGCGAGGTCCGGGTACGCCTCGCCGGCCAACCGGTCAAGCTCAGCGCCCGCGCGGACCAGCCGATACCGCTCGGCGCCCAGGTCTTCGTGGTGCAGGCGCTCAGCGAGACAAGCGTGCACGTCGAGACCTACTGATCTCCTCCTCGTAGACGGGACTCCTCATATGGCCCTGCTCATCGCCATCGGTGGCGCGGTTCTCCTCGCGCTCATCCTGGTGCTCTTCGTGCTCTCCCGGATCAAGGTCGCCGGGCCGAACGAGGCGTTCATCGTCACCGGCCGCAAGGGCCGCACCACGCAGACCGCCGACGGCGGCCGGTCGACCGACAACTCCGGGCAGAAGGTCGTGCTGGGCGCCTCGGTCTTCGTGCTGCCGGTGGTGCAGAAGCTCCAGTCGCTCGACCTGTCCAGCCGGCGGATCGACGTCGGCATCCGGGGCGCGGTGAGCAAGCAGGGCATCCGCGCCGATCTGCACGGCGTGGCGATCGTCAAGGTCGGCGGCACCGAGGACGCGATCCGGGCCGCCGCCCAACGGTTCCTGCACCAGCAGGACGAGATCGACAACTTCACCCGGGAGGTGCTGGCCGGCGCGCTGCGTTCGATCGTCGGCCGGCTCACCGTCGAGGAGGTCATCCGGGACCGTGCGGCGTTCGCCAGCGCGGTCGCCGAGGAGGCCGAGCACTCGATGACGAACCAGGGTCTGGTGCTTGACACCTTCCAGCTCCAGGACATCCTCGCCGAAGGCTCCTACCTGCAGGACCTGGGCCGGCCCGAGGCCGCCCGGGTGCTCAAGGACGCGGCCATCGCCGAGGCGCGCGCCCGACAGCAGGCGGAGCAGGAACGCCTGCTCGCCGAGGAGGCCATCGCGGAGGCCAACCGGAACCTGGCCCTCAAGCAGGCCGGCATCCAGGCCGAGATCGACGCGGCGAAGGCGAAGTCCGCCGCCGCCGGGCCGCTCGCCCAGGCGGAGCGGGACCAGGCGATCCTCTCCGAGCAGCAGAAGGTCGCCGAGCGCAACGCCGAACTCAAGCAGCGCCAACTGGACACCGAGGTGCGCAAGCCCGCCGACGCGGCCCGGTACAAGGTGGAGCAGGAGGCCGAGGCGTCCCGCAACGCGGCGGTGCTGCACGCGGACGCGCAGCGGCAGTCGGTCATCGCCGCCGCGCAGGCCTCCGCCGAGCAGGCGCGGCTCACCGGTGAGGGCGAGCGGGCCCGGCGTGCCGCGCTCGCCGAGGCGAACGCGATCGAGGGCGCCAAGGAAGGTGAGGCCGAGCAGCGCCGTCGTTCGGCGATCGCCGAGGCGGTGGAGCGGGAGGGTCAGGCCGAGGCGGCGGCCATCCTGGCCAGGGGTGAGGCCGAGGCGGACGCGATGGCGCGCAAGGCCGAGGCGTTCGCCGCGTACGGGGAGGCGGCGGTGTTGGACCTGCTGGTCAAGGTGCTGCCGAAGGTGGTGGAGGCGGCCAGCGCGCCGATCGGGGCGATCGACAAGATGACTGTCATCTCCACCGATGGCGCGTCGTCGCTGACGAAGTCGGTGGCCGGCAACGTGGCCCAGGGGCTCCAGCTCGGCAGCGACCTGACCGGCATCGACCTGGCTGGTCTGCTGGGCCGGCTCGGCTCCGCGTCGACCCCGGGCGGCAACGGCACGCCGGCCGGCAAGAGCGCGTCCGTGGACGGGACGGCCGTCGAGACCCGCTGACGGTGAACGCCGACGGGCGCCGCTCCCGATCCGGGGGTGGCGCCCGTCGGCACGCGGGGGTGATCCACTCGGCTTCCTGGACATCGGGCCGTCCGGAGTGCCGGGACACCGCGGCTTCACCGAAACCGAGTCGATCAGGACAGGCGCGGGGGCTAGGTGATCAAGCCCTCGGCGCGGGCCCAGCGCAGCAGCTCCACCTCGGCGGCGTCACGGTCCAGCGGGCCGTGCTCCAGGCGCTGCTCCTTGAGGTGCTTCCAGGCCCGACCAACCACCGGCCCCGGCGGTACGCCGAGCAGCTCCATGATCGCGTTACCGTCCAGGTCGGGGCGGACGCGGGCCAGGTCCTCCTCCGCCGCGATCCGGGCGATCCGCTCCTCCAGCGCGTCGTAGTCCGCCGCGAGCTGGGCGGCCTTGCGCCGGTTACGGGTCGTGCAGTCCGAGCGGGTCAACTTGTGCAGCCGGGGCAGCAGGTCACCGGCGTCGGCGACGTAGCGACGCACCGCCGAGTCGGTCCACTCACCCCGCCCGTACCCGTAGAAGCGCAGGTGCAGCGCGACAAGCGCGGTCACCTTCGCGACGACGTCCTTCGGGTACCGCATGGCCTTCATCCGGGCCTTGGTCAGTCGAGCGCCGACCACCTCGTGGTGGTGGAAGCTGACCCGACCATCGGGCCCTACCGCCTTCGTCGCCGGCTTGCCCGCGTCGTGCAGGAGGGCGGCCATCCGCAGGATGAAGTCGCAGCCCTCCTCCTCGTAGGAGACCGCGTTCTCGACGACCGTCAGGGTGTGCTCGTAGACGTCCTTGTGCTGGGCGTGCTCGTCGATCTCCAGCTTCAGACCGGTCAGCTCCGGCAGGAACCGCTCGGCCAGGCCGGTGTCGACGAGCAGCCGCAGCCCGGTGATCGGGTCCGCGCCGCAGAGCAGCTTGGTGAACTCGTCGCGGATCCGCTCGGCGGTGATCCGGTCCAGGTCGGCGGCCATCTCGCTCATCGCCCGGTGCACGTCCGGGTGTACGGCGAAGCGCAACTGGGCGGCGAACCGGGCGGCCCGCAGCATCCGCAACGGGTCGTCGCCGAACGACTCACCCGGGGTGCTCGGGGTACGGATCACCTTGGCCGAGATGTCCTCCAGCCCGCCGTGCGGGTCGGTGAACCGGTGCTCCGGCAGGCTGACCGCCATCGCGTTGATGGTGAAGTCGCGCCGCTTGAGGTCCTCGTCGAGGCTGGTGCCGTAGACCACCACCGGGTTGCGGCTGACCTGGTCGTACGACTCGGCACGGAAGGTGGTGATCTCCAGCCGGAGGCCGTCGCGCTGAGCGCCGATGGTGCCGAACTCCCGACCGGTCTCCCAGATCGACTCGGCCCAGCCCTTGAGGATCCGCAGCGTCTCGTCGGGGTGCGCGTCGGTGCAGAAGTCGAGGTCGTCACCGAGCCGACCGAGCAGCGCGTCCCGCACCGAACCGCCCACCAGGTGCAACTCGTGACCGGCGCGGACGAACCGGCGGCCCAACTCGTCGGCGACCGGGGAGACCCGGAGCAGTTCGGCGACGGCGTTGCGCTGCGCGGCGGTGAGTTCGCGGCGGTCGGCGGCGTGGGGAGCGGAGGCTTCGGACATGGGATCGCCAGCCTATCGGGCCGGGGTGTGATCCGATCCGCCGGGCGCGGGTAACGGGTGGGGGTTGACTATGGTCTGTGGCGTGCGGGTCGGTGTCCGGCTCGACGTACCCCCTGGGAGGCTGGAGATGAGCGGCGGGCTCTACCGCAGCGCCAACGCCACGCCGGACGGTAACGTGCCGCCGGCTGACGGGGCGATCTTCATCTCCGCGGAGCCGCTGAACCAGCCCGGGGTGGAGGCCACGGCGCCCCCACCCGAGGTCGTCGGCGAGACCAGCGCCGCCGCCAACAGCGCGGTCATGGCGGTGGGCAGTCTGGTCAGCCGGGGCACCGGCTTCATCCGGAACCTGATGATCGGCGCCGCCCTCGGCAACCTGATCGGCAACGCCTACACGACAGCCATCTTCCTCCCCAACCAGGTGTACGAGTTCCTGCTCGGCGGGGTGCTGACCAGCGTGCTCATCCCGGTGCTGGTCCGTCGACGCAAGAGCGACGCCGACCGGGGCGAGGCGTACGCCCAACGGCTGCTCACCCTCGCGGTGCTGGCACTGGCCGCGGCGGCCCTGATCGCCGTGGCGTCGGCGTCCTGGCTGACCGCCATCTACGCCAGCGGCAAGGACGAGGCCTACACCACCCTCATCACGCGCCTGTCGTGGCTGATCCTGCCGATGCTGTTCTTCACCGGCGTCAGCGCGTTGATCGCCGCGGTGCTGAACACCCGGGGCCACTTCGCCGCGCCGATGTGGGCGCCCATCCTCAACAACCTCGTGGTGATCGGCGTCTTCGGTCTCTACATCCTGGTCTACGGGGCGAAGGGGCTACAGCCGTCGGACATGGGCGCTGGCCGGATCCTGCTGGTCGGCGGCGGCACCCTGCTCGGTGTGGCGGTGCAGACCGCCGGGCTGCTGCCGGCGCTGCGCAAGGTCGGCTTCCGCTGGCGGTGGCGGTTCGACTTCCGCGAGTTGGGGCTGCGCGAGCTGGCCCAGCTCGGCGCCTGGATGTTCTGCTACGTGGCGGTCAACCAGCTCGGTCTCTTCGTGGTGGTCAACCTCCTCACCCGCGCCGCGGGCACGGACCAGGCCGGCATCCTGATCTACAACAACGTCTTCCTGTTGCTGATGATGGCGCACGGCATCATCGCCGTCTCGATCATCACCGCGCTGATGCCCCGGATGGCCGCGGCGGCGGCGGACGGGCGGTTCCACGATGTCACCGCCGACCTCTCCCGGGGTGTCCGGATGGTGACAGCGGTGCTCGCGCCGATCGCGGTCTGCTACGCCGTGCTGTCCACCCCGATCTCGGTGGTGGTCTTCCGGTACGGCGCGTTCACCGCCGAGAACGCGACGGCGACGTCGACAGTTCTGCTGGCCGCCGCGCTCGCCCTGGTGCCGTTCGCGATCAGTCAGCTCTTCACCTTCGCCTTCTACGCGCTGCCGGACACCCGCACCCCAGCCCTGATCAACATCCCGGTGGTGGCGCTGCGGGTCGGCGTACAGATCGTGCTCTTCGCCGCGTTCGCCGCGCACTTCGCGGCAGCCGGGATGATGATCGGCAACGCGGTCTCCTACCTGGCAGCGGCGGTTGCCTCCGCCTGGTTGCTGCGGCCCCGGGTCGGCCGGATCGGGCTGGGCGCCATCATGCGCACCATCGGCCGGGTCGTGGTCGCCGCACTCGGCGCGGCGCTGATCGGATGGCTGGTGCTCGCCCTGCTGCCGGGCGGCGACAAGCCGAGTTGGATCGCGGCGGCGGTCCAACTCGTCGTCGGTGGAGCGGTGATCGGCGGGAGCTACCTGGGTCTGGCGATGGTGCTGCGGATCGGCGAGATCACCGAGGTGGTCGGGATGGTCCGCCGCCGCCTCGGTCGCTGACCGACAGCGACCGGTCACAAAAAGTTGACCTGCACACGGAACGTGACCAGGGATCACCAGGCTGGGGACACGGCTGTGGATAACTCCGCGATTCGCCGGTCAACCACCGCATCGGCCTGTGGATAACCAACCGTACGGCTGAGCGTGGCGAGCCGATCGGCGGGAACAGGCACGGTGGCGGGAGCGCCACACCAGTCCGGCCCCGGCGTCGGTCACTTGCGGTGAAGCCGTAGATTAGCTAGTACATGTGCCAGCAACGTGGCTGACAACGGTCGTAACCGGACGAGTTCTTCGACTGCCGGAAGCCCGTCGGGTACGGCGGGAAGATGACATGTCGGGGAGACGGGCAACCCGGGTAAGGTCGCTCTCGACGGGTACGGCAGGGGCCGACGCTGCGCGTCGACACCGGTCGGCCGGTTCCTTCAACGGCAGAGCGGGAAGCCACATGCCCAGCAGTGCGGGTCCATCGATCGACACGATCACCGAGGGAGGACGGGTGACCCAGGTCGGCGAGGGTCAGGAGGCGGACGAAAGCGCTCCTCCGGTCATGACCTTCGGTGCTCCCACGGCCGGTGAAGTCCTCGCCGAGCGGTACGAACTGGTTGAGCACATCAACAACGACAGCGCGGGTCGGCTGGTCTGGCGCGGGGTCGATGTCATCCTGCGCCGTCCCGTCGCGGTGGTGCTGCGCTACCCGGGTGGCGACTCCGCCACCGAGATGCTCCAGGCCGCCGTGGCGGCCAGCCGGGTCATCCACCCCAACCTGGTCGGCGTCTACGACGCGATCGACGAGGCCGAGCGGGCGTACGTGGTGCGCGAATGGGTCGACGGGCAGTCCCTGCGCGACCTGGCGGCCGACGGCCCACTGGACCCGGCCCGCGCCACCGCTATCGGTAACGCCGTCGCGAGCGCACTCGCCGCCGTGCACGCCACCGGCATGGTGCACGGCAACGTCCACCCCGGCACCGTCATGATCAGTGACGAGGGTCGGGTGGTCCTCGCCGACGCGCGCACCGACGGCGCGGACAGCCAGGAGAACGACATCCGGGCGGTCGGCGGCATCCTCTACTTCGCGCTGACCGGCTCGTGGCCGCACGCCGAGGCACCGCTGCACGGCGCCACCGCCGGTCACGGCCGGGCCGCCATCCCGGACGCCGTTCGGGACGCCGCGGGCGGCATCGCCGCACCACGTCAGGTCCGGGCGGGCGTGCCCGCGTACCTGGACGACCTGACAATGGATCTGCTCGACGCCGAGATCGCGCCGCCGTCCTCCGACGTGCTCGCCGCCGAGCTGGCCCGACTGGACGTGCCGGCCGAGGAGGAGCACTACCTCGAAAACAGCGGCCCGCTGCGGTTCGCCGCCGACACCGGCGAAGAGCCGTCGCCACTGGCCGCGGCCGGTGGTCGCAAGGTCGCCGTCGGCATCGCCGGCCTGCTGGCGGTGGCCCTGGTGGGTCTGCTGATCGGGATCAGCACGCTCGGCGACAAGGACCCGCAGACCGGCCAGGGCCCCGCTCCGTCGTCGAGCGCCCCGGCCACCGATGCCACTCCGGCCGCCGCCACGGTCCGCAAGCTGCCCGTCAAGGATGTTCGGATCATCGACCCGGACAGCCAGGTGCGCGACGAGCTGGGCGGCGCCGACAAGGTGACCGACGGCGACCCGGACAAGGGCTGGGGCACCGACACGTACACGGCCGCCAAGTTCGGCAACAAGAAGCAGGGCATGGGGATCTGGCTGGATCTCGGCGCGCCGCACACGGTCAAGTCGGTGCAGGCGGTCCTCTCGGCCCGGGGCGCCTCCGCTCAGCTTCTCACCGGCACCGTCAACCCGCCGGCGACCTCCAACGGCGACAAGCAACTGATCGCCAACTACAGGACCGCGAAGAACGCCATCGGGCAGCCCTTCGAGGATCACGACGGCACCACGATGGCGTTCGACGGCTTCGACGCCGACGCGAAATACCAGTACCTGCTGTTCTGGATCACCGAGTTGCCGGCCAGCGAGCGGGGCTACCAGGTCGACGTCCAGGAGATCACGGTCCAGGGGTCGTGAGCCTGGCATCTTCGCCGTGGCACCGCATCCGCAGGACGTGGTGATGGACGGGCGCGCCGCCGCTTCGGATCTGGAGCTGCTGCGCGCCCACGTCGACGGCGATCGGCAGGCTTTCGCCGAGCTGTTCCACAGGCACCGCGACCGGCTCTGGGCGGTCGCCCTGCGTACGCTCGGTGATCGTGAAGAGGCCGCCGACGCACTCCAGGACGCGCTGCTCTCCGCGCACCGGGCGGCCGCCCGGTTCCGTGGTGACTCCGCCGTCACCACCTGGTTGCACCGGATCGTGGTAAACGCATGCCTGGATCGGATCCGTCGCCGGCAGGCGCACCCGACCGTGCCACTGCCGGACGGCAACCGGGCGGGAGACGGCTCGGGCACCGGCGCGACGGAGCCGGTCGCGCCCGCACCGGACCACGACACCGCGCTTGTGGTCCGCGAGGCGCTGGCCGCGCTGCCCGTCGAACAACGTGCCGCGCTGGTGCTCGTGGACGTGCAGGGCTATCCGGTCGCCGAGGTCGCCCGGATCCTCGGTGTCGCCGAGGGCACTGTGAAGAGCCGGTGCGCCCGGGGACGGGCCCGGCTTGCGGTGCTGCTCGGCCATCTTCGACCCGCCGTCGCCCCGCCGCCGTCGGCCCGCCCACAAGCGACCGGCCCGACCAGGGAGGTGCCGGGCGTCACGCCGGGGAACCCAGGCCCGGCCGAGGGCGTCGGATCGGGGTCGGGGCGGTACCGGCGGGACGCCAACCAGGAGGACACGTGACGACCGAGGGGTTCCGGGAGGTCGACGACGACCTGCTCGCTGACTACCTCGGCGGGGCGTTGGACGGTACTCCGCAGCAGGAGGAGGTCGCCCGACTGGTGTCCACGGCCCCGGCCTGGGCCGAGGCGTACGCGCTGCTGGCTCCCGCGCTCGCGGAGGTCCGTGCGGACCTGGGCCGCTGGGCCGAGCCATCGCCGGAGATGCCGCAGGCGATCGCCGACCGTCTCGTCGCCGCGCTTGCTGGTGCGGGTCCGATGGTGGGTGACACCTCCGCCGACGAGACCACCGCGGCGGCTGCCGAGGTCGACCGCCCGGCGACACCGCTTGTCGTACCGGCGCAGGGCGGCGCCGGTCGACGGCCTGCCGTCCCCGCACCCGCCGGTCCCGGTCGCCGGGAGTCCACCGGCCCGGGTCGCCGGCGCGATTGGATACGCCGTGGCGCGCCGGTGGCCGCCGCCGCGGTCGCCGTCGTCGCGGTCGCGCTGGGCCTCAACCAGCTCTCGGTGCGCACGGGCGACGAATCCGGCACCAGCGCCATGGACCGGCCGGCCAGCGCGCCCGAGGGCGCCGCGGCGCCCGCAGCGGTCCGCACCACCGGCCCGACACTGCGCAGCGGTACGGACTACACGCCGCAGACCCTCGGCAACGCGCCGGGCGCCGACACGCAGACCACCTCGTCTCCCGGCCGGGCGAGCGGTGATGCGCCCGGCTCGCAGCCGGGGGTGGGCACCGAGGCCGAGCGACGCCCCTCGCCCGACGGGCCGGACCAGTTGGCCCGGCTGACCACCGAGGCCGCGTTGAGCACCTGCCTGGCCGACGTGGCGGCAGAGCACGGATCGGCTCCGCTTGCGGTCGAGGTGATCGACTACGCGCGTTTCCAGGGCGAGCAGACCCTGGTCATCCGTTTCACCGACGCGACCGGGGCCCGCTGGGCCTGGGTGAGCGGCCCGGAGTGCGGAGTGCCGGGGTCCGGCTCGGACAACCGGTATTCGGCGCGGGTAGGGTGAATCCACGGTCAACGGCACGATGACCCTCCACGTGACCTGACCCACCGGAAGCCCGTTTCGGGAATCCCCGGTTCGTACGATGACGTTCTGGGAGTCAGGCTGTCGGCCCATCCAGGCGTCGGCAACTCGGATCAGCACCGGTGCGCTCACCGACGCTGAACACACACACTCGGGAGACGGCAGTGGACGAGGTCCGCAACCTGATCATCATCGGCTCCGGGCCGGCCGGCTACACCGCGGCGGTCTACGCCGCACGCGCCAACCTGAAGCCGCTGATCATTGAGGGCGTGCAGTCCGGTGGTGCGTTGATGACCACCACCGAGGTGGAAAACTTCCCCGGCTTCGCCGACGGCATCCTCGGCCCCGAGCTGATGGACAACATGCGCAAGCAGGCCGAGCGGTTCGGCGCCGAGTTCCTGACCGACGACGTGACCCGGGTCGAGCTGGTGGACACGGGCGACGCCGGTTCCGGCGCGGTGAGCACCGTCTGGGTCGGCGAGACCGCCTACCGGGCCCGATCCGTCATCCTCTCCACCGGTTCGGCCTGGCGTCCGCTGGGCGTGCCGGGCGAGCAGGAGTTCCTCGGCCACGGCGTCTCCTCCTGTGCCACCTGCGACGGCTTCTTCTTCCGCAATCAGCACATCGTGGTCGTCGGCGGCGGTGACTCGGCGATGGAGGAGGCCAGCTTCCTCACCCGCTTCGCGGAGTCGGTCACCATCATCCACCGCCGCGACTCGTTCCGGGCCAGCAAGATCATGGCTGAGCGGGCGTTGAGCAACGAGAAGATCAAGGTCGAGTGGAACAGCGCCGTCGAGGAGATCCTCGGCGACGACGGCAAGGTCACCGGCGTACGGGTCCGCAACGTACACACCGGTGACACCAAGGTGCTGGACGTGACAGGTGTGTTCGTGGCCATCGGTCACGATCCCCGCAGCGAGCTCTTCCGTGGTCAGGTCGAGATGGACGACGAGGGCTACGTGAAGGTCCAGGCCCCCGGCACCCGCACCAACGTGCCCGGCGTCTTCGCCGCCGGCGACCTGGTCGACCACACCTACCGTCAGGCGATCACCGCGGCCGGCACCGGCTGTGCCGCCGCGCTCGACGCCGAACGGTTCATCGCGACGCTCAGCTGAAACAAGGAACACATCCCGGAGGAGGGGCACAGTGGGAAATACCAAGGCGGTCACCGACAAGAGCTTCGTCGCTGACGTGCTGCAGGCCGACAAGCCGGTTCTGGTGGACTTCTGGGCCGAGTGGTGCGGCCCCTGCCGCAAGGTGTCACCGCTGCTTGAGGAGATCGCCGGCGAGATGGGCGACCGGGTGAGCATCGTCAAACTGAACATCGACGAGAACCCGGAGACCGCCCGCGCCTACCGGGTCATGTCGGTGCCGACGCTCACCGTGTTCAAGAACGGCCAGCCGGTGCAGTCGATCGCCGGTGCCAAGCCGAAGGGCGAGCTGGTCCGACTCATCGAGTCGGCTCTCTGACCAGCCGAAACATCCACCGAACCCCGTACCCGCTCGTCGGGTGCGGGGTTCGGTGTCTTTCCGGCCGCGCGCCGGTCGACGTTTTTCCCGGCCGTGCCACCTCGCCGCCCCGGAACGCATAGCCTCAAACCCTGGGCCGCCCGGCCAGCCAGTGTCGTGCAGAGGGGGTCGTGCCGTGCGTCCGATCCGAGCCGGTGACCGGGGCCCCGCGGTCACGGAGATCCGCAGCATCCTGACCGGCCTCGACCTGCTCAGCGTCGCAGGGCCGGCCGGCGACGAATTCGACCTGGACACCGAGCGGGCGGTCCGCGCGTTCCAGCAGTCCCGCGGCCTCAGTGTGGACGGCCGGGTCGGGGCGGAGACCTGGCGCGCCCTGGACGCCGCCCGCTGGCGGCTCGGCGCCCGCACCCTCTACCACGCGGTCCCCGACCCGCTCACTGGCGAGGACGTCCGGTCACTGCAGGAGCGACTGCTGGAGATGGGGTACGACGTCGGCCGCGCGGACGCCATCTACGGCATCCGGACGTCCCGGGCGGTGGCCCAGTTCCAGCGCGAGGTCGGCCTCACCCCCGACGGGTCCTGCGGCCCGCACACCATGAACGCGTTGCGGCGAATCGGACGCAAGGTGGTCGGTGGCCGACCGCAGTGGCTGCGCGAATCCGACGCGATCCGGCAGTCCGGGCCGGCGTTGGTCGGCAAGACGGTGGTCGTCGACCCGGGGCACGGAGGCACCGACCCCGGGATGGTGGTGCCGGACGGTTCGCTGCGCTGGACGGAGGCGGACCTGGTGCACGACCTGGCCAGCCGGTTGGAGGGGCGGCTCGCCGCGACCGGGGTACGGGTGCAGCTCACCCGCGGCCCGTCGCCCGACAGGTGCCTACCGGACACCGACCGGGCCCTGCTGGCCAACTCGCTGGGCGCCGACGTGTTCATCTCGCTGCACCTGGACGGCCACGCCAACCCCGACGCGGAGGGCGTCGCCACCTACCACTACGGCACCGACAACGGCGTGACGTCGGCGACCGGTGAACGCCTGGCCGGGCTGGTGCAGCGGGAGATCGTCGCCCGCACGGGGCTCCGGGACTGCCGAACCCACGCCAAGACCTGGGACCTGCTGCGGCTGACCCGGATGCCGGCCGTCCGGGTCGAGGTCGGCTACCTCACCTCGCCCACGGACCGCGCCCGACTTGTCGATCCCCGTTTCCGCGACCGGGTGGTGGAGGCGATCGTGGCGGCGGTGCAGCGCATGTACTACCCGATCGAGCGGGACGTGCCCACCGGCTCGCTCGACGTCAGCGAGCTGCGGGCCGTCGTGGCCGCCGGCACGGTGGTCGACTGAGCCACCGGCTCGGCGATCAGGTGTTTGTGGAGCGGGTGGCCGGAGCGGGACGCACCGGCCGAAGCAGCGTCTCCGGGCTCATCGAGCCGAGCAGCTTCTCCAGCGCGTACTCGACGTCTGATTTCCAGCTCAGCGCGGTGCGCAGCTCAAGGCGCAGCCGGGGGAAACGCGGATGCGGACGTACGGTCTTGAACCCCACCGAGAGGAAGAAGTCGACAGGCGCCACGCAGCCGCCCGCGGGATCGTCCGCGTCGCCGAACTTGGCGTCGCCGAACGCCTCGATGGCCTTGATACCCCGCTTGGTCAGGTCCCGGGCGACGCCCTGCACGAGCATCCGGCCCAGCCCACCACCGGCGAACGCGGCGACCACGTTGGCGGTCATGAGCAGTGCCGCGTCAGCGGAGACCGGCGAGGTCGGGAACGCCATCGAGCGGGGCACGTAGGCGGGCGGCGCGTACGTCACGAAACCCGCCGGCATGCCGTCGACGTACGCGAGTTTGCCGCAGGAGCCCCACTCCAGCAGCGTCTGGGAGACCCATGCCTCCTTCTCCAGGCCCGGGTCGCCGGCGGCGCAGGCCCGGTCCGCGGAGACCGGATCAAGCTCCCAGTAGACGCACTGCCGGCACGGGCGAGGAAGGTCTTCAAGCGTGTCGAGGGTCAGGCTGACCAGACGTCGCGACATATGGCGCATCCCCACAATAGGCTCGGTGGTAGGACCGGCATGCAACGACAGCGCCGCCTTCCTGCTCCGACGAGCGATCGTACGCCGCCGATCGGCGATCCGGGAGGGGACGCGCAGATGCCCACCACACCGGGGGACGCCCGGAGGGTCCGCCATGTGGTCGATTCGTATCGGTGGGGCGGCAGCATGGTTCTGGCGGACTAGGATCGACAATCGGTGTCTCGTCGCCATGGTCATCGGTGGATGGGGTACCCGGGGCGGGAGCCACCCGAGCAGCGATCGAGGTGAGGTCATGACCGGCACGACACTCGACGACTACACCGACCGGTATGCCCGGCGGGTACGCGGAATGACCGCCTCCGAGATTCGAGCATTGTTCGCGGTGGCGAGTCGTCCAGAGGTCGTCTCGCTCGCCGGTGGCGCACCGTACATCGCCGCCCTTCCGCTGGACGCGGTCGGTGAGATGCTCGGCCGGCTCGGCTCCGAGCACGGCGTCACCACCCTCCAGTACGGCATCGGTCAGGGCACTCTCGAGCTGCGCGAGCGGATCTGCGAGGTGATGTCGCTGTCCGGGATCGACGCCACGTGTGGCGCCTCCCCCGAGGACGTCGTGGTCACCGTCGGCGGGCAGCAGGCACTCGATCTGGTGGCCCGGCTCTTCCTCGACCCGGGTGACGTGGTGCTGGCCGAGGGGCCGACGTACGTCGGTGCGCTCGGGGTGTTCCAGGCCGCCCAGGCGCAGGTCGTGCACGTGCCGATGGACGCGGACGGGCTGATCCCGGAGGCGCTGGAGACGGCCATCGCCGACCTGGCCCGCGCCGGCCGGCGGGTGAAGTTCCTCTACACGATCCCCACCTACCAGAACCCGACCGGCGTGACGCTCAGCGAGGAACGCCGGGAACGGGTGCTCGACATCTGTGAGCGTGCCGGCCTGCTCGTCGTCGAGGACGACCCGTACGGTCAGCTCGGGTTCGAGGGTGAAGCGCCGGCGCCCTTGCGGGCCCGCCGCCGGGACGGGGTCTTCTACCTCAGCACCTTCTCCAAGACCTTCGCGCCCGGCCTGCGGGTCGGTTGGATCCTGGCGCCGCACGCGGTCCGCGACAAGCTGGTCATCGCCAGCGAGGCGCAGATCCTCTGCCCGAGCGGTTACGCCCAGGCCGCGGTCTCCACCTACCTCGGCACGATGCCCTGGCGGCAGCAGCTCAAGGTCTATCGCGAGGTCTATCGGGAACGCCGGGACGCCCTGCTCGACGCGATGACCGACCTGATGCCCGAGGGCACCACCTGGACCACGCCGGCCGGGGGTCTCTTCGTGTGGGCCACCCTGCCCGACGGGCTCGACTCGAAGGCGATGATGCCCCGCGCGGTCGCCGCCCGCGTCGCCTACGTGCCCGGCACCGGCTTCTACGCCGACGGCACCGGCACCGGCGCGATGCGGCTGAACTTCAGCTTCCCGCCGCCGGAGCGGATCCGCGAGGGCGTCCGCCGGCTGGCCGGTGTGATGGAGCAGGAGATCGCGATGCGTCGGGTCTTCGGTGCCGTGGGCGGTGCCGCCGGCCGCCGCGGCCAGGCCGGCTCGGACGTGCCCGGGCCCGACTTGGCATGATGCCGGCATGGGTACGACCGCCGTCGAGCGCCTCCTCGTGACCGATTCCGCCGTTCCGGCCGACCTGCGCGTCGTCGTGCTCGCCGGTGGGCTCTCCTACGAACGGGACGTGTCACTGCGCTCCGGTCGCCGGGTGCTCGACGCCCTGCGCGCCGTCGGCGTGGAGGCCGAACTGCGGGACGCCGACGTGGCCCTGCTGCCGGCGCTGGCCGCCGACCCGCCGGACGCCGTCGTCATCGCACTGCACGGTGCCACAGGTGAAGACGGATCGCTGCGCGGTGTGCTTGACCTGTGCGACATCCCGTACGTCGGCTGTGACGCCCGAGCCTCCCGCGTCGCCTGGGACAAGCCCTCGGCCAAGGCGGTGCTCCGCGAGAGCGGCATCCCCACCCCGGACTGGGTGGCCCTCCCACACGATCGTTTCTCCGAGCTTGGCGCGGTCGCCGTACTGGATCGGATCGTCGACCGGCTGGGTCTGCCGCTGATGGTGAAGCCCGCCCAGGGCGGGTCGGGGCTGGGCGGCGCGGTGGTCCGGGACGCAGCGGCGCTGCCCGCCGCGATGGTGGGCTGCTTCGCGTACGACTCCACCGCCCTGGTGGAGCGGTACGTGCCCGGCATGGACGTGGCGGTCTCCGTGGTCGACCTCGGCAACGGCCCACAGGCGCTGCCGCCGGTGGAGATCGTGCCGCGCAACGGGGTGTACGACTACGCGGCGCGTTACACGGCCGGGCGGACCACCTGGCACGCTCCGGCCCGGTTGGACCCGGAGGTGGCTGCCACCGTCGCCGACGTGGCCCTCGCCGCGCACACCGCGCTCGGTCTGCGGGATCTCTCTCGGGTCGACGTGATCGTGGACGCTGCCGGCCAGCCGCACGTGTTGGAGGTCAACGTCTCGCCGGGCATGACGGAGACGTCGCTACTGCCACTGGCCGTGCAGGCGGCAGGGTTGGACTTCGGCCGGCTCCTCGGCACCCTGGTCGCCCGAGCGGCGGCCCGCGTCACCACTGCCTGACCCACTCGCCACCGCCCTGGTGTGGCGCTGTCACGGGCCGACCACGAGGTTTGCGCGATTGCCACGAGCCCGGGCTACCGCGCCACCCTCATGGTCGGTCCACGATCAGGAAGCCCTACCTACGTCGGACGTGTCCGGGCCGTTGGCGTGCGCGGCTGTGGCAGGTGAGGCCTCCGCACTGCCGCTGTCCGGCGCGGCGCTGTTCGGCTCGGCGCTGTCCGGGGTGGCCTCTCGGGTGGTCTGGTTCGGAGCTTTGGCGGCGGCCTCGACATCGGTGTTTCCCGCCGCCCGGTCACGAAGGACCGGGGCGCCGGTGAGGACTGCGGGTCCGCCGGGAGCCGACTCCTCGGTGCCGGACGTTGGGGTGCCGGATGCTCTGGTGCCGGACGTTGGGGTGCCGGACGTTGGGGTGCCGGACGTGGGGGTGCCGGCCGCTGGGGCACCGGATGCCGCGGCGGTGCTCGCGCTGGTTGGCTCGTCGGTGGCGGATGCTGAGCGAGCGGGTTCGTCCGCCGGTTCGGTGCCGGCCGGAGAGCCGGCGTCCGAGTCCGGGCCGACGGGATCGGCCGCGGGTGCCGCCTCACCGTCGGTGTGATCGGCGGTGTCGGCGGCGGGCTCCGGCGCCGGGGTTTCCTCCGCTGCCTCGATGACCGAGACAGCCGCCGCAGCCTCTGCCGAGGCGGCCTGCGCGGCGGCAGCGGCATCCGCGGCGGCGGACTGGGCCAGCAGGCTGGACGGCGCCTGCCACTGGATCCGGGGTGGCTCAGCGAGCGGACGGCCGCCGAACTCGGCAAGCCAGGCGGCGACGAGCGCCAGATTCTCCCGCCACTGCGCCTCGGAGATCGGCGGCAGGATCGAATCCCACAGTGACAGGAAGGTGCCCCGCAACTGGAGGCGGCCGTACGGCCGGGCGAGGAACCACATGTGCAGGTGAGCGGAGCCGTCTCCCCACCGGTTGACGTGCACCCGCGCCACACCGTCGAGCGACCGGATGGCCCGTTCCAGACGTACGGTCATCACGCCCAGCTCGGCGGCGAGCAGGTTCGGCAGGTCACCAAGGTCGAGATGGGTTCGCGATTCCAGGATGAGCACCATCGGCAGGCCGGTGGGCCGGTCCATGGCACGGACCCGCCACCGCTCGCCGACCCAGATGTAGGCCTCGTCGGGTGCGTTGCAGGCGGTGCATTCCCGGAGACCCTCGCCCTTCCGGGGCGGTTCGACCGGGACCGGATCATCGAGTTGCTTCACGTGGAGGTCCCCCTCGAAGGGAAACGACGGCCACTGAGTGAAGTCCGGGACTGAGGGAGGGGTGTCGTGCACGACGCTGACCCTAACCGAGTCTGGCACCGCTGTCCCTACCTGTTCGACCGCTCCCGACCAACCAGATCAGTGCCCTCGACCGCCCGGGTGTGCCACGTCACCACCGCGCGGTGAGCCGATATCCACAGGCTGCCGAGATCGCCAACACTGGCCGTCATCCACAGGCTCACACCCACTCTCACGCGCTGTTTCACGTGAAACGGGGGGTGCCTGTGGACAACGGGTGTGGATAACTTTTCGGCCGGTCGGTCGTTGTCCGCCGGCCGCTGGACCGGGTGCCAACAACCGCTCGACACCGCCGGCTGATCGGGGCCGCCCTGCCGTCCTTTGCCGCTGCGAAAGTGGCCGGGAGGAGGCACGGCGCCGACCGGCCGTAGGCAGGACGAGCACCCCCGGAGGCGGTCCCCTGCCGAGCCGTCGTCTCCTGGGGCATGTCCAGGCCGACGCGCGCCGCTGAGACGGGTCGCCGCCCCTCGGCTCCATGAACGGCAGGGGTGGGGGCGACTGCTGTGGGATGTGGGACAGCGCCGAGCGTTGACCGGGTGCGGTCGCGTCCACGCCTCGGGCTCGGTCGAGGGAAGGCACAGTGGCGGGCGCAGAACACGCGACCTCAGCGATGGTCCGGCGGCCGATGAGCCACCTGCGGGCGTGAGACGCCGCCGGAGATCATTCAGGCAAGCACGTGAAGCAGCAACCGAGCGGCGACGGGCGGCCTCGGCCGAACGTCAGACGGCAGCCGAGAGGGTGACGGGCGGTCCCGGCCGAACATCAGCGGCAGCCGAGCGGCGGCGGGCGGGGCGCGGCCCCGGCCGAACGTCAGACGACAGGCGAGAGGGTGACGGGCGGTCCCGGCCGAACATCACGCAGCAGTCGAGCGGCAGCCCCGACCGACCGCCGCGCACCAACGACGAGAGACGCCCCCGCCGAACCTCAGGAAGCCAGAATCCCTCTCGCTGAACCTCGGGCGCCGACGACCGGAAGCCACACCGAGCCCCAGCGACCGATCGCGGGCGCGGAGACGAGGGGAGGCGGCCGACCGACTGGGCCGCATTCGCGTCGAGAGGCCCTGAGGGAGGCCCGGGCTGACCGGTGGACACCCTGCGGCACGCGAGGCGGCAGCGGGCCACTCAGCGGCCGCAAAGGCACCTCATGGTCATCCCCGGCTGAGGCGCGAACGGTTCCACCGCGTGAACCATCTCCGTTTCACGTGAAACGGGCCCCGCACGCCGGGTCGCCGTCGGCTGGTCTCGCCCCGGTCGCCGAGCATCGACCACTAGTCGGTCTGGAGCCCGCGCTGACAGTCGGCCCCGTCATGGGCCTCCAACAACGACTCGCGCGTCTGAGGATCCTCCCGCGAGGAGCGGGCCCGGCTCGCCGCGTTTCACGTGAAACGGCCAGCCGGATGCGGAACGGCCGCGCTACCCGAGGGGGTGCGCGGCCGTCGGCGAAGAGGATGGGCTCAGCCCTCGCTCTCCTCCTGCTGCACTCCGATGATCCCGACGATCCGCTCAAGGTCGTCCACCGTCGCGAACTCGATAGTGATCTTTCCCTTGCTCCGACCGATGTCGACCTTGACCCGAGTGTCGAACCGGTCGGACAGTCGATCGGCGAGATCGGTCA
The DNA here is from genome assembly GCF_040639415.1 of Micromonospora sp. NPDC023888. NCBI lineage: Bacteria > Bacillati > Actinomycetota > Actinomycetes > Micromonosporales > Micromonosporaceae > Micromonospora > Micromonospora sp. NPDC023888. Next base: position 23,037 of record NZ_JBEZZW010000054.1, read on the forward strand.
GGCCCGGCGCGTGCGCCTTCGGCCGACGCTTCGCGGCCTGCCCCTTCGCCGGCCCGTCGTTGAGCGTCAGGGCGACAATCTCCTCGGTCGCCCGAACCGACAGGCCCTCCGCCACGATCCGCAAGGCCAACTGCTCCTGCGCCTCCGTGCCGTCGAGGCTCAGCAGAGCGCGGGCGTGGCCGGCCGACAGGATCCCCGCGGCGACCCGGCGCTGCACCTGGGCCGGCAGGTTCAGTAGCCGGATGGTGTTGGAGATCTGCGGGCGACTCCGGCCAATCCTGCGGGCCAGCTCTTCGTGGGTGGCCCCGAACTCCTCCAGCAGTTGCTGGTAGGCGGCGGCCTCTTCGAGCGGGTTCAGATTGGCTCGGTGGATGTTCTCCAGCAGGGCATCGCGGAGCATGGCGTCGTCACGGGTGTCCCGGATGATCGCCGGGATGCTGTCCCGCCCGACCGCCTGGGCGGCCCGCCAACGCCGCTCGCCCATCACCAGCTCGTACTTCTCGTCGTCGAGCTGCCGTACGACGATGGGCTGGAGGAAGCCGACCTCCTGGATGGAGGTCTTGAGCTCCTCCAGTGCCTCCTCGTCGAAGACCTGGCGGGGCTGCTTCGGGTTGGGCAGGATCGCGTCCACCGGAATCTCGGCGAATCGCGCTCCGGGTACCGGGCTGAGCGTCGACTCCGGTTCGTGAACCTGTGCCTCGACGGGCACCGTCGGGACGGCCGCGGTGCCGGTGTCGTCCGCGTACTCGTTCTCCGGCTCCGCCGTTGCGGTGCTGGCGGCACCCGGCACCGGCCCGGTCGGGATCAGCGCTCCCAGGCCCCTACCCAGACCGCCCCGAGGACGGTTCTTCATGCCTCGCCTCCCAGCGACTCGTCCGCACTACGCATTCCGGCCCACCGGCTCCTTGACGCCTCGCTCGGCAATCTCCTGGGCGGCCTCGAAGTAACTCGTGGCTCCCCGCGATCCGGGATCGTAGGTCATCACCGACTGGCCGTAGCTGGGTGCCTCGGAGACCCGGACGTTGCGGGGGATGACCGCCTGGAGGACCTTGTCGCCGAAGTGGTTCCGGACGTCCTGCTCGACGGCGTCGGCCAACCGGGTACGCCGGTCGTACATCGTCAGGAGGATGGTGGAGACATCAAGCTTCGGGTTGAGGTGTTGGCGCACCAGGTTGATGTTGTTGATCAACTGGTTGAGCCCTTCCAGGGCGTAGTACTCGCACTGGATCGGGATCAGCACCTCCTGCGCGGCAACCAGGGCGTTGACCGTGAGCAGACCGAGCGACGGCGGGCAGTCGATGAAGACGTAGTCGAACTCGCCCGGGTAGGCGGCGATCGCCCGGTCCAGGCGCGACTCCCGCGCCACCACCGACACCAGCTCGATCTCGGCGCCGGCCAGGTCGATGGTCGCGGGTACGCACCAGAGATTGGGGATGCCCTCGACCGCCTGCGCCACCTCAGCCAGAGGGACGCTGTTGATCAGGCAGTCGTAGACGTCCGGGATACCGGTGTGGTGCGGGACGTTGAGCCCGGTGGAGGCGTTGCCCTGCGGGTCGAGGTCCACCACGAGCACCCGGTTGCCATGCAGGGCGAGCGCCACCGCAAGGTTGACGGTGGTGGTGGTCTTACCCACGCCGCCCTTCTGGTTGGCGACACACATGACCCGGGTCCTGTCGGGCCGAGGCATGGTCACCTCGCCACTGGGATTCAGGATCTGCACGGCGCGCATCGCCTCCATAGCCAACGGTGGGTCATCCTCTTCGCGCGTCGGGGTTTCACGTGAAACGTACGTGGGGTCGGTCGCCACGGCGGCCAACGACTCGGTCGAAGCGACAGGTGGGTCGGCGATGACCGGTGCGGCGTCCCGAACAGTCGCTGCGCCGGGTTGATGCGGGACAGCGGGTTCGAAGCGGACCGCTCTCGCGGTGTTGCGTCGTCCCACCGTCTGCCGCACCTCGGCGACATTGGCCGGGCGGGTCGACCCCTCCGGTGTCCGTCGTACCGCCGCCGGGTCCACGACTTCGGGCCCGGTCTGTTGAGCCGCTGGTTCTCCGCCGAACACCGGCGGATCGCCGTCCGCAGGTCGGGTCGCTGGCCCGTTCGTGCCGGGCGACCAGCTCGGGTAGTCGGTTTCACGTGAAACGGGATCGCTTGTCGACCCGGTCACGCGTGGATCGTCGTACCTGCCGTCGTCATGCACCTGTCATCCCTGCCCGCTTCGGATGGTCGGTCCGCGCCCCGGTCAACTTGGCCACACCCACGCTCGCAATCCGGAGCGTACGGCCCTCGGGAGCGGTCGGAGACCCCGCGACGTCCGTCGCCCGCTCCACACTATCGACGCGCGGTCAGCCTACGGCGGACGGGCGCGGCCGGTCCACGTCGGGTTCTCATCCCCTTGTCCATCCGTACCGGTACAACGAGGCAACCCGCCCGCCGGAAGCCCGATGACCCGACGTGTCAGCGTCGGCGGGGGCGGCCGTTACGGGAGCGCTTGCTGGCCGCCGCGCGTGCCGGGCCGACCATCCGCTCGCGCACGATCTCCACGACTGTGGTGGGCGGGTCGATCACCCCGGTCCCGCAGAGGTGCACCGCCGGTTCTCCGCCACCGAGTCGCGCCACCACCTCGGCGTGCTCCTCGATCTCCGCCGCCGCGGACGAGCCCTTGAGCGCCAGCAGCCGACCACCACGGACCGCCAGGGGGAGACTCCAGCCCGCCAGACGATCCAGTGGCGCGACCGCGCGGGCAGTCACCACGTCGCCGCTTATCGGTTCCCGACCACTCGACCCGGTAGCCGCCTCGTCCGCCCGACCACGGAACACCCGCACCGACCTGGCCAGACCGAGTCGTTCGACGACCTCGATCAGGAACGACGTGCGTCGCGCCAGTGGCTCGATCAGGGTGACAGTGAGATCGGGTCGCGCGATCGCCAGGACCAGACCCGGCAGACCGGCACCGGAGCCGACGTCGAGAACTGTCGCGCCGGACGGGATCCGTTCGGCGACCGCGGCACAGTTGAGGAGGTGTCGATCCCAGATGCGAGGTGCTTCCCGGGGGCCGATCAGACCGCGGACCACCCCGTCGGTGACCAACAGCTCGGCGTACGCGGCAGCCAGGTCGAGACGATCGCCGAAGAGGGTCAGTGCGGCCGGGGCCAGTTCGGGCGGCAGCGCCGCGTCAGCCGGTGACGGGGTGGTCCCGAGTCGGTCCGACTCGGCGCCGGCCCCGGCGGGCTGGACAGCGGACGGCCCGAGCGGCGTGCCGCCCGGGCCGGTCACGGCGTCCGCCGTGTTGTCGTCGTGGGTCACCCGGTCAGTCCGCCGGCCGTACGACGATGCGCCGGTTCGGCTCCACGCCCTCGGACTCGCTCGCCACACCGGACATGGCGTTGACCACGTCGTGCACACACTTGCGCTCGAACGCGGACATCGCCTCCAGGCGGACCGGCTCGCCGTACTCCTTGACCTTCTCGACGGCGTTCTTGGCGACCGCGGCGAGCTCCTTGCGGCGGTTCGCCCGGTAGCCGCCGACGTCGAGCAGCAGCCGGCTCGGCGTCCCGGTCTGCCGGAAGACGGCGAGGCGGGTCAGCTCCTGAAGCGCTTCGAGGGTGGCGCCCCGCTGGCCGACCAGGTTCTGCAACCGCTCGCCGACGACCTCGACCATCGGACGCCCGGCGGCGACCAACTCGTCGATGTCGCCGTCGTAGTCGAGGATGTCGAGCAGCCCTTCGACGTAGTCGGCCGCGATCTCACTCTGCCGGAACAGGTCGCTCTCGCTCACCGCCTTCTTCACCCTGCCGCCAGCGGCGGTGTCGGTGTCCTCGTCGACCGCGCTGTCGTCGTCGGTCTCGGTGTCGTCACCGTCCACCGCGAGCGTTGCGGTCTCCTCCTCGTCCAGGGACTGCTCGGCGTGGGGGATGCTGGTCTCGGTCACGGTCTCATCTCCGTACTCGCTCGGCCGGACCGTCGGGTCCGACTGGTTTCCCGGGGCCGGCGGGAGGTCGCCGGTGCCCGCGGGCACGTCTGTACGGGCAGTGTCGCCCGTGGCCGCACCGTGCGCGGTCGGTTCCGCTCGGCGCCACCGGACGGCGGCTGCGCGGCGCGGAACGGGCCGCCGCCGGTCACCCGGCGACGGCCCTCGAAGGTCAGCCCTGCCGCTTGGCGGGACGGCTCTTCTTCGGGTTGTTCACCGGCTTGGCGCCTGGCTTCGGCCCGGCCACCTTGGGTGCGGTCGCCTTGACCGGCGCCGGCGGGGCCGTCTTGCCGCGACCGAACAGGCCACCGGACTTGGCGGGCTGCACCGGGTTGCGTGCGGCGGCGGGGGCGACGGCCTTCTTGGCGGTCACCGGCGGCGGGAACTTCCGCAGCACCCACTGCTGCTGGCCGAGGGTGAAGAGGTTGTTGGTGACCCAGTAGATGATGACGCCGATCGGGAAGATCGCGCCGGAGATCAGCAGCGACGCCGGGATGCCGTAGAGCATCAGCCGCTGGATCATCCGCTGCTGCGGGTCTTCCGCCCAGCCGGTCTTGAGGATCATCTGACGGCTGGTCAGGTAGGTGGTCGCGATCATGACCAGGACCAGGATGCCGGCAATGATCTTGACGGTGCTGCCGGTGGCACCGAGGCGGGACAACTCGTCGGCCGTCGAGCCGAACTTGCCGGCGATCGGGGCGGTGAACAGCTTCGCCTGCGAGGCGCTCTCGAACTGGGCGACGCTCCACCCGTACAGGGTCTTGCCCTGGTTCGCCGGGTCCAGCCGCTTCAACGTGTGGAAGAGACCCAGGAAGACCGGGATCTGAAGGAACATCGGGAGGCAGCCCATGAGCGGGTTGGCCTTCTCCTTCTTGTAGAGCTCCATCATTTCTTTCTGGAGCGTCTCCCGGTCACCCTTGTGCTTCTCCTGAAGCTCCTTGACCTTGGGCTGGAGCGCCTGCATCGCCCGCTGGGACTTGATCTGCTTGACGAAGACCGGGAACAGGATCACCCGGACGGTGACCACCAGGAAGATGATGGACAGGATCCAGGCGAAGTTGGTGCCGATCACCGCGCCGACCGGCACCCCGATGGCGTCCCAGGCAGAGTGCCAGGTCAGCAGGATCCACGAAATCGCGTAGTAGATCCAGTCGAGACTCAGACTCAATTCGGGGCTCCAGTCACATCAGCACGGCGGCGGCCGCCCGGCTCCGGCACCGGGTCATGTCCACCAGGGTGAAAGGGGTGGCAGCGCAACAGCCGCCGGACCGCCAGCACGGCTCCCCGGAGCGCGCCATGCCGGACGACCGCCTCCTGGGCGTACGCACTGCATGACGGGTAGAACCGACAGCGGGCCGGCAGCGCCGGACTTATCCACCGACGGTACGCGATGATGGGCGCGATCAGCACCTTGGCACCGGTTGTCGGCGCGCGCGGACCGGTCTTCTCGGCGCCTGTCATCGGGGCCGCCGCTCGCGGGGCGACCGGGCGACCGCGATGGCGGCGTCCAGGTCGGTGGCGAGGCGGGAGAACGACGCGTCCGCCGCTGCGGGCAGCGCCCGGACGACCAGGGTGCTGCCGGCGGGCAGGCCGGTCAACCGGTCCCGGACCAGTGCCCGCAGTCGACGCTTGACCCGGTTGCGGACCACCGCGTTGCCGACGGCTTTGGACACGACGAAGCCGGCGCGGGACGGCGCGGATAACTGCTCCGCGCTGTCGTCCCACACCGGCTCCGACGAGGTCGAGATGTCCGGTTCGGCGATCACCGGCACGGTCAGGTGGACCACGACGGCGCCTCGTCCGGCGCGTCGGCCACCGCGAACCGCTGCGGCGAAGTCAGTGCTGCGCCGCAGTCGCTGCGCGGCGGCCAGCACGACTGCCCACGTCCCCTGACCGGCCCGGTCGGCTCAGGCCGACAGGGTGGTGCGACCCTTGGCGCGACGGCTCGAGAGGATGGCACGGCCGGCACGGGTGCGCATGCGCAGCCGGAAGCCGTGGGTCTTCGCGCGCCGGCGGTTGTTCGGCTGGTAGGTGCGCTTGCTCACGTCAGGCTCTCCGTTTTCGTACGCGCCCCGCGCGACGGGATCGCCGGGGTCGTGTGGTGGTGTCCAGGCCACCTCGACGGTGGCCTCCGATCGGTGCTGTCCGGCGGTGCGGGACCTCGACGATGCGGGGGATGCGACCGCGGACAGCAAGCACCCATCACCCTAGCAGAGGGCGAGAAAGCAGCCGTTCCAGCCTACGCAGGGGGGCAATGACCGTCAAACACCCCGAGGGGCGGCCAACGGGACGCGCCCGAGGCCGAAGGGTGGTTTTCGCTGATGCCGACAAGGGTGTCGCCGCGTCGCCGGTTGATGGCGCAGGGACAACGCTGTTACCGTGCCCGATTGCGGTGAGCGTCGGAAGCTCCGGTCGTCGCGCAGGCAAGACCGGACAAGGTAGTGAATCGTTCGGCACGGTGAACCCGCTTCAGCGCCCGGTCAGGCAGGGGCAGATCCCAGTCGCGTCCGGCAGAGGCCACAATCGGTCGGTACACAGGCTGTGGATAACTTGTGGATGACCACCGGTCGACCGTCCGGGTGGGGTGTTGTTCCACCCGCGAACGCGGCGGGCCCGGGATGGCCGGCTGGCAGACAGCGGCGGCCGGGAGCAGAGGCGAGGGGGTGGCACGACGGTGGCCGGTACGACCGACCTTGCCGCAGTGTGGTTAGCGGCGACCGACGAGCTTGCCGACGAGATCATCTCCGCTCAGCAGCGCGCCTATCTCCGGCTGACCCGGCTGCGGGCGATCGTTGAGGACACCGCACTGCTCTCTGTGCCGGACGCGTTCACCCGCGACGTGATCGAATCACGGCTGCGTCCGGCGATCACCGAGGCGCTCACCCGCCGGCTCGGCCGGCCGATCCAGGTGGCGGTCACCGTTCGGGTGGCCGAGGACGCCACGGGCCGACCGGCCGGCACCGTCTACCGCAGCGCCCCGGAGATCGGGCCGCTCGACGTCGAGGGCCCGGCCGCCGCGCCACTCGACGACGACCGCGGTGCCCGCCCGGCGCACGACCCGATGGTGCCCGAGCAGTCACACGCCACCCGGATGCCCGACCCGGTCGCGCCGCCCGCCCCGGCGGGTCCGCCGCTCGCGCCGGCGATCGACGGGCACCGGTCGGGCCTGATTCCGGCCAGCAGGGACGGGCAGGAGGCGCTGTTCAGCGCCGCGTTCGCGGAACCGATGCGGCCGTCCCGACCCGGACCGGACCGGCGTGGCTACGACGAGCACGCCGCCCGCCTCGACCCACCCGGCCCGGACACCCGGCCCTACGAGCCGCGCTACCGGGAAGATCCGGGGTCGCCGCGCGACCAGCACGTGATCCGCGCCATGCCCCGCGACGGCGGCACGGACAGCGGCCCGGGGCGCAGCGGAGTGGACCACCGGGCCGGTGGCCGTGACGACCGGCGGCTGCCCGGCGCCGACACCGGCGGCAACCGGCTCAACCCGAAGTACATGTTCGAGACGTTCGTCATCGGGTCGTCAAACCGGTTCGCCCACGCGGCGAGCGTCGCGGTGGCTGAGTCACCGGCGAAGGCGTACAACCCGCTGTTCATCTACGGGCACTCCGGGTTGGGCAAGACCCACCTGCTGCACGCCATCGGGCACTACGCCACGACGCTCGGCAACGCCCGCTCGGTCCGGTACGTGTCGACCGAGGAGTTCACGAACGACTTCATCAACTCGCTCCGGGACGACAAGACAAGCGCGTTCCAGCGGCGCTACCGCGACGTCGACATCCTGTTGATCGACGACATCCAGTTTCTGGAGAACCGCGAGCGTACGCAGGAGGAGTTCTTCCACACCTTCAACACCCTGCACAACGCCAACAAGCAGATCGTGATCACCTCCGACCGGTCGCCGCGTCAGCTCGCCACCCTCGAGGACCGGATGCGAACCCGGTTCGAGTGGGGGCTGCTGGCCGACATCCAGCCACCGGACCTGGAGACCCGGATCGCGATCCTGCAGAAGAAGGCGGCGCAGGAGCGGATGTACGCCCCGCCGGACGTGTTGGAGTTCATCGCCTCCCGGGTGTCGAACTCGATCCGGGAACTGGAGGGTGCGCTGATCCGGGTGACGGCGTTCGCCAGCCTGACCCGGTCGACGGTCGAGCTGTCCCTGGCCGAGGAGGTGCTGCGGGACTTCATGCCCGACGGCGCCGGTCCGGAGATCAACGCCGACCAGATCATGGCTTCGACCGCCGACTACTTCGGGGTGAGTCTGGAGGACCTGCGCGGTCAGTCCAGGTCCCGGGTGCTGGTCAACGCCCGCCAGGTGGCCATGTACCTGTGTCGGGAGTTGACCGAGCTGTCGCTGCCCCGGATCGGGCAGGCCTTCGGTGGCCGGGACCACACCACTGTGATGCACGCCGACCGCAAGATCCGTCAGCAGATGGCGGAGCGGCGCTCGCTCTACAACCAGATCGCCGAGCTGACCAACCGGATCAAGCAGAACAGCTGAGGCGTACGCCGCCGTCGTGGCGGCACGCAGCCAAGGAAACGCCCGACCGGATCTCCGGTCGGGCGTTTTTTCGGGTCTCCGACTGGACTCTCGACATGGTGTAGGCCACAGCATGGAGGCCGTGACCGCCTCGACTCCCACTCGTTGTCCACAGCTCGTTGTCCACCGTCGGTGGATAACTACGGACCGTCCATCGCCGGTTACCCACAGGCTGTGGAGAAACCCTGTGTACGGAGCTGTGGACGCCTGGGGACAACAGTCACGTTTTCCACCGACGACCGTCGCCCTGTGTACGAGCTGTTGAAGGTTCTGGGGATGACGGCAATGGTGATCTTCATCGTGATCCACAGGCTTGGGGAGAAAGTCGGTGGATTACCGGTGGACAACCGGTGGACAACGGTGGACAACCGGCCGCCGAGACCGGGCTGTGGACAGGCAAGCAAGTTGTGCCCCCGGTTCTCCACAGCTAAATCACCTGTAGATAACGTGTCTGACCTGCGCAGACCCGGGTTTTCCACAGTTTGCACAGGTGCGATGAAGACGATGAGTTATCTCTTCTAAGAGAACAAAAACCAATCATCACCGTTGGGCTTTCTGTGGATCGTGCCGAGCGCTGCCCGATCAACAGGTCAGCACCGACACGAACCATGGGGTCGGGCGCACAGCCGATACCCCCGCGCCCTAAGGTGCGATGGGTACCCGCACGGTTGGGCGGGACGGCAGGCAGCGGTCGGCATGAGAGAGTTGTCGCTGACGTCGACGCGGAGGCATTGATGAAGTTCCGAGTGGAGCGCGACGCGCTCGCCGAGGCCGTGGCGTGGACCGCGAAGAGCCTGCCCAACCGGCCATCCGTACCGGTGCTCGCCGGGGTGATGCTCCGGGTCACCGACGGCAACCTGCGGGTTTCCGGGTTCGACTACGAGGTCTCCAGCCAGGTGACCGTCGAGGTGCAGGGTGACGCCGACGGCGCCGCGCTGGTCTCCGGCCGCCTGCTCGCCGAGATCACCAAGGCGTTGCCGGCCAAGCCGGTGGACATCGCCGCGGTCGGCGCCCACCTCGAGCTGGTCTGCGGCAGCGCCCGGTTCACCCTGCCCACCATGCCGGTGGAGGACTACCCAGCGCTGCCCGAGATGCCGCAGAGCGCCGGCACTGTCGACGCGGCCGCCTTCGCCACCGCGGTCTCCCAGGTGGCCATCGCCGCCGGCCGGGACGAGACGCTGCCGATGATGACGGGCGTCCGCGTGGAGCTCTCCGGCAACACGCTGTCGATGCTCGCCACCGACCGTTACCGGCTGGCGCTGCGCGAGATCCAGTGGCAGCCGGACGACCCCGAGGTGAGCATCAACGCCCTGGTGCCCGCCCGCACCCTGAACGACACCGCCAAGGCCCTCGGCCCGCTGGGCGGCGAGGTCACCCTCGCCCTCGCCCAGGGCGCTGCCGGCGAGGGCATGGTCGGCCTGGCCGGTGGCACCCGGCGCACCACCAGCCGCCTGCTCGACGGCGCCAACTACCCGCCGGTGCGTTCGCTCTTCCCGGCCACCCACAACGCCGCCGCCCGGGTGTCGGTGAGCACCCTCATCGAGGTGGTCAAGCGGGTCGCGCTCGTCGCCGAGCGGACCACCCCGGTGCTGCTGAGCTTCAGCGCCGACGGCCTCGTGGTCGAGGCCGGCGGTTCCGAGGAGGCACGGGCCAGCGAGGCGATGGAGGCCACCTTCACCGGTGACGCGCTGACCATCGGCTTCAACCCGCAGTACCTCATCGACGGCCTCTCCAACCTGGGTTCCCAGACCGCCGTGCTCTCGTTCGTCGACGCCTTCAAGCCCGCGGTGATCTCCCCCGCCGGCGAGGATGGAGAGGTCATTCCGGGGTACCGGTACCTCATCATGCCGATCCGCGTCTCGCGCTGATCGCGCCAAGTAACACCCAGATCCACGGAGGTAGAAACACATGCAGCTCGGCCTGGTAGGACTCGGCCGTATGGGCGGCAACATGCGGGAGCGGTTGCGTTCGGCCGGGCACGAGGTGGTCGGCTTCGACCACAACGCGCAGATCAGCGACGTCACGACCCTCGCCGGCCTGGCGGAGAAGCTTGAGTCGCCGCGCGCGGTCTGGGTCATGGTGCCCGCCGGTGTCACCGACGCCACGATCGACGAGCTCGCCGAGGTGCTCGGCGAGGGCGACATCATCATCGACGGCGGCAACTCACGCTTCAGCGACGACGCACCCCGCGCGGAGCGGCTCAACGAGCGGGGCATCGGCTACATCGACGTCGGCGTCTCCGGCGGCGTCTGGGGCCGGCAGAACGGCTACGGGCTGATGGTCGGCGGGGCCCAGGAGCACGTGGACCGGCTGATGCCGATCTTCAGCGCGCTCAAGCCGGAGGGTGAGTTCGGCTTCGTGCACGCCGGGCCGGTCGGCGCCGGGCACTACTCGAAGATGGTGCACAACGGCATCGAGTACGGCCTGATGCACGCCTACGCCGAGGGCTACGAGCTGATGGCGGCCTCGGAGCTGGTGACGAACGTGCCGGGCGTCATCAAGTCCTGGCGGGAGGGCACCGTCGTCCGCTCCTGGCTGCTCGACCTGCTGGACCGGGCGCTCGACGAGGACCCGGAGCTGGCCGACCTGAGCGGCTACACCGAGGACACCGGCGAGGGCCGGTGGACCGTCGACGAGGCGGTCCGGCTGGGGGTGCCGCTCAACGTCATCACCGCGTCGCTGTTCGCCCGGTTCACCTCGCGGCAGGACGACTCGCCCACCATGAAGGCCGTCTCCGCGCTGCGTCAGCAGTTCGGTGGCCACGCCGTCCACAAGCGCTGAGCGGTATCCACAACCTGTGTATGTCCACCGGCTGGAACTTGTCGACTTCCGCTCGTACGAGCGGGTGGCCGTCGACCTCCAGCCGGGGGCGAACGTCCTGACCGGCGCCAACGGCGTCGGCAAGACGAACCTCGTCGAGGCGCTGGGCTACGTGGCGACCCTTGACTCACATCGGGTCGCCACGGACGCGCCACTGGTCCGGATGGGCGCCACCGCCGCGGTGATCCGCTGCGCCGTGGTGCACGACGGCCGGGAGCTCCTTGTCGAGTTGGAGATCGTGCCCGGCAAGGCCAACCGGGCCCGGCTGGGCCGCTCACCGGCCCGGCGGGCCCGGGACGTGCTCGGCGCCCTGCGACTCGTGCTCTTCGCCCCGGAGGACCTTGAGTTGGTCCGCGGCGACCCGTCCGAGCGCCGCCGCTACCTCGACGACCTGCTCGTTCACCGGCAGCCCCGGTACGCGGGGGTGCGGGCCGACTACGAGCGGGTCGTCAAGCAGCGCAACGCCCTGCTGCGCACCGCGTACCTGGCTCGCAAGACCGGCGGGTCGCGCGGCGGCGACCTCGGCACCCTCGCCGTCTGGGACACCCACCTGGCCCAGCACGGCGCGGAGCTGCTCGCCGGCCGACTGGAACTCGTGGCCGCGCTCACCCCGCACGTCGCCAAGGCGTACGACGCGGTGGCCGCCGGCCGGGGTGCGGCGAGCATCGCCTACCGACCGTCGATCGAGCTGGCCGAGCCGACCACCGACCGGGCCGCGCTGGCCGACGCACTGACCACCGCACTTGCCGCGTCCCGCTCGGCCGAGATCGAACGGGGCACCACCCTGGTCGGTCCCCACCGTGACGAGCTGGCGCTGACTCTCGGCCCGCTGCCCGCCAAGGGGTACGCCAGCCACGGTGAGTCGTGGTCGTTCGCGCTCGCGCTGCGGCTGGCCGGGTACGACCTGCTGCGCGCCGACGGCATCGAGCCGGTGCTGGTGCTCGACGACGTGTTCGCCGAGTTGGACACCGGCCGGCGGGAGCGGCTGGCGGAGCTGGTCGGTGGAGCGAGTCAACTGCTCGTCACCTGCGCTGTGGACGACGATGTGCCAGCGGCTCTGCGCGGCACCCGCTATCAGGTCGGCGAAGGGACGGTACGCCGTGTCGGATGAGCCACGCACCAACAGTCCCGAGGCCGGAAAGGGCGCCGCTGCGCGTACCCCCGGGGCGGAATCGAAGGGCGGTGAGCCGGCGGCGGCCGCCAGCGGGCCGGAGCTGGCCCGGGCGGTGCTCGACGCGGCGCTGTCCCGGCGGCAGCAGGCGGCGCGCGCCCGGCGTACCCCCGGCAGCGGAGGCGGCGACGCGGCTGGCGGGTCGGGGCGGCGGTTGCGCGGCTATTCCGGGCCCGGCCCCGATCCGCGCGATCCGCAGCCGCTGAGCGCTGTGCTGAACCGGCTGGTGAAGGCGCGGGGCTGGCAGCAGCCGGCGGCGGAGGCCACCGTGTTCGGCGCCTGGGAGCGGGTCGTCGGCGCGGAGGTCGCCCAGCACAGTCGTCCGGTCAAGCTGGAGAATGGCGAGCTGACCGTGGAGGCGCGCTCGACCGCGTGGGCGACCCAACTGCGTCTGCTCGCCGGCTCGCTGCTCAAGCAGATCGCCAGCGAGGTCGGCCACAACGTGGTGCGCAAGCTGCACATCCACGGCCCGGCCGCGCCCTCCTGGGGGAAGGGGCCACGCCGGGTACGCGGCCGGGGGCCCCGCGACACGTACGGCTGAGTCGGCTCCTCAGCCGTTCCGGGCCTCGCGGGCCGCGCGCCTGCGTTCGCGCTGTTCCCGGGTGTAGCGCTTGCGTTCGGCCAGGTCGCGTTTCCATGCCTCGCGGGCCTCCGCCGAGCCGCCCTGCACCGCGCCCTGGACCCCTTCGGCCGGGCCGGCGAGGTGCCGGAAGGCCCAGCTCAGGAGTCGACCGCCCTCGCCTGGGGCCCTGCTGACCGTGCCGTCCTCGCTCATCTGCCGCCCTTCCCGCCGCGCCTGCGTCCGCCCGCTGCACGAGCAGACGATTGGTGTACCAATGTTTGGTACACCAATGATCGGTAGAGTAGTCACCGTGCCTGGTGAGAGCAACCGATGAGTGAACGACCGGATCACGTCGACCCGTTGGCGCTGGAGCAGCAGGTCTGCTTCGCCCTGTCGGTGGCCGCGCGCAGCGTGGTGGCCGTCTACCGGCCACTTTTGGAGCCGATGGGGCTGACCCACCCGCAGTACCTGGTGATGCTGGCGCTCTGGCAGCACGCGCCGCTGTCCGGTCGCGACCTCAGCCGGCTGTTGCAGCTCGACCCGGGCACGCTCTCACCCCTGCTCAAGCGCCTCGAAGCGGCCGGCTACCTGCGCCGGGAACGCGACCCCGGCGACGAACGCAGCCTCGCCGTCACCCTCACCGCCAGCGGCGCCGGGCTGCGGAGCCAGGCGGAGCTGATCCCGGCCGCGATCGTGCGGCGACTCGGGCTGCCCGTCGAGGACCTGCAACACCTGCACGCGGTGCTCACCCAGGTGATCGCCGCCGCGAACCGACCGGGCAGCGACCAGACCGCGGCGGAGGCCGAAGCTGCGGGCAGCGGCGCCGCGGGTCAGGCGTCGGCGTAGACGGCGAAACCGCGCTCCGCGCAGCGCCGGTAGAAGGCGGCAAGCACACCCAACTCGGCGCAGGTGAAGTTCCACTGCGGCGGGTCGCCGCGCTCGTCGCGCAGCGCGTCGAGTCGGCTCTCCAGCCACCGCAGCTGCTGCTCGGCCAGTCTGCCGTCGCCAAGCAACGAGCGCAGCACCGTGCTCACCGACTCGAAGGTGACCGCCTCCCCGTGCGCGCGGTGCCCGGCCACGAACCGCTCGATGCCACCGGCGATCCAGGCGCAGCCGTCCGGGTCGATCACCGGGTCCTCGTCCTCGGCGGCGGCATCTGTGGCGTACAACACACCTTCCAGGCCGAGCAGCAGGTCCACCAACTCGGTGTACGCCGTCGCCCGGATGGTGCCGGTCTTCGCGATCAGCTCCGCCAGCGCCGCCGTCGGCGCGGAGATTCGTGGCAGATCGACGATCTCGCCGAAGTCGACGAACTCGGCCGGCGCGACCGGATCGTAGAAGCGGCCGGTCCGCGGCCAGTGCACCGCGACGTTGTCCAGCCCCATCTGTCACCTCTTAAAGAGCACGTGTCGGGTCGATCGGGTCGATCGTCCCGGTTCCGGCCGGTAAAGATCAAGCCTGGTTCCGGAGCGCCGCAAACGTACGGCACGGACGCTCCGGCCGCGACCCCCGACCCGCCCGAGCGCGGGTCAACCCGTTCCGGGACGGCGCGTGCGATCGGACCCTGGCGTGTGGGGGGAGTCGCGGGCAACGGGGTTCTGCCGGCTACGGACTTCTCAGCCGCCTCTCTGAGGGTGCCGAGTGGTGGTTCTGTCCCCCGCGCACAGTAGGATTGACAGCGAGACGAAGACCCGGTGTGGGAGAGGGACGGGGCCGGTGGCCCCAGATTCATTCTCCACGTCGGGTCGAGCCGATCGCGATCCGCGGGCAACCGCGGCGACCGGCGCGTTCGACCCGTTGTCCGGAGGTCTCCGGCACCGGTCCACGCGCCGACGTCGCGTCCTGTCCGCCGAACCCGCGCCCGACGCGCCCTAGCGGCGCGGCTGACGCGAGAAAGTGGCCGAGGGTGGCAGCGCAGGACAAGCAGGAGTACGGCGCAGAGTCGATCACCGTTCTCGAGGGGCTGGAGGCGGTTCGCAAGCGGCCCGGTATGTACATCGGGTCCACCGGCGAGCGCGGTCTGCACCACCTCGTCTGGGAGGTCGTCGACAACGCGGTCGACGAGGCGCTCGCCGGATACTGCGACACCATCGACGTGGTGCTGCTCGCCGACGGGGGCGTCCGGGTCACCGACAACGGCCGAGGTTTCCCGGTCGACCTGCACCCCAAGCTCAAGAAGCCGGGCGTCGAGGTCGCGTTGACCATCCTGCACGCGGGTGGCAAGTTCGACGGCAAGGCGTACGCGGTCTCCGGCGGTCTGCACGGCGTCGGCGTCTCCGTGGTGAACGCGCTCTCCACCAAGATGTTCGTCGAGATCCACAAGTCCGGCTCCGTGTGGCGGCAGCACTACACCAACTCCAAGCCGAGCCCGCTGGAGAAGGGCGAGACCACCGACCGCACCGGCTCGGCGGTCTCCTTCTGGCCCGACCCGGACGTCTTCGAGACCGTCGACTTCGACTTCCAGACCATCTACCGACGCCTGCAGGAGATGGCCTTCCTCAACCGCGCCCTGCGCATCCACCTCCTCGACGAGCGGGTCGCCGAGGAGGAGGACGGCCGGCAGCGCGAGGTGACCTTCTACTACGAGGGTGGCATCGCCGACTTCGTCCGGCACCTCAACGCCTCCAAGAGCCCGATCCACAAGACAGTGGTCGAGTTCGAGGCCGAGGAAGAGGGCATGTCCCTCGAGATCGCCATGCAGTGGAACGAGTCGTACGGCGAGTCGGTCTACACCTTCGCCAACACGATCAACACCCACGAGGGTGGCACGCACGAGGAGGGCTTCCGGTCCGCGCTGACCAGCGTGGTCAACCGGTACGGCACCGACAAGAAGCTGCTCAAGGGCGACGAGAAGCTCTCCGGCGAGGACATCCGCGAGGGGCTCGCGGCGATCATCTCGGTCAAGCTGGCCAATCCGCAGTTCGAGGGTCAGACCAAGACCAAGCTCGGCAACACCCCGGTGAAGAGCTTCGTGCAGCGGGTCTGCAACGACCGGCTGGTCGACTGGTTCGACCGTAACCCGGCCGAGGCCAAGATGATCATTACGAAGGCGTCGCAGGCGGCGCGGGCCCGGATCGCCGCGCAGCAGGCGCGCAAGCTGGCCCGACGCAAGTCGCTGCTGGAGTCCGGCTCGATGCCGGGCAAGCTGGCCGACTGCCAGTCGACCGACCCGCGCGAGTCCGAGGTGTTCATCGTCGAGGGTGACTCGGCCGGTGGCTCGGCCAAGCAGGGCCGCGACCCGCGGACCCAGGCGATCCTGCCGATTCGCGGCAAGATCCTCAACGTGGAGAAGGCCCGGATCGACCGGGTGCTGAAGAACAACGAGGTCCAGGCGCTGATCACCGCGCTGGGCACCGGCATCCACGACGACTTCGACATGGAGAAGCTGCGCTACCACAAGGTGGTGCTGATGGCCGACGCGGACGTCGACGGCCAGCACATCCAGACGCTCCTGCTCACCCTGCTGTTCCGCTTCATGCGTCCGCTTGTCGAGATGGGGCACGTCTACCTGGCCGCCCCGCCGCTCTACAAGATCAAGTGGAACAAGAAGGGCGACGACGCCCAGTACGCGTACTCCGACCGCGAGCGGGACGGGCTGATCGCGCTGCGCCAGCAGAAGAAGCCGAACGCCAAGCCGGACGACATCCAGCGCTTCAAGGGCCTCGGCGAGATGAACTATCCCGAGCTGTGGGAAACCACTATGAACCCGGCGACGCGTACCCTGCGTCAGGTCACGCTCGACGACGCGGCGACCGCCGACGAGTTGTTCAGCGTGCTGATGGGTGAGGACGTCGAGGCGCGTCGGTCGTTCATCCAGCGCAACGCCAAGGACGTCCGGTTCCTGGACATCTGACGGGCTGTGGTGGAGCGCGATCACGAACAACAGGTTGCCGAGCGTCGGCCGGAACCGCAGCGGCTCCACACGGCTCATGAAGGTCAGGTCCTCGCGGGCGCC